>JAIKXR010000087.1 GCA_024683975.1 Paludibacteraceae bacterium | reverse complement strand
TCTGAAATCATTGTAACTTTTTGTTTGTCAGACTGTAAAGGTACAACATTTCTCCCACTTGACCAAATTTTCAAGTACTAAAATATGTCAAATAACGCATTTATTTTTAATAAATTAAGTCCGTTTTTAACGGAGTGTTGTTTATTACTAATTTGTTTGTTAGTTTCGGTTCTTTTGATCTTTGCCAACCGGTTTGTCCAAATGATCGAACGAGTCATGCGCCAAACGACCGAACAAATTCGCGCCAAATGACCGAACGATTTACGGCCAAATGACCGAAAAAATGCAATAAAAATGCACCTGTGATTAAATTTTCAGAATTTCTTACTATATTATAGTGTAATCACACGACATTATAATTAGTAAGAAATATGAAAACCCAAAACAAGCTACAGAATCTAACCCAATACACACAGGTCAAACTGATTGACTACATCCTTAATGAGATGCGAGACAAGGAGTTGTCCGACGAGAGTATCGAAGCCGCAAAGCCCTATATCCAAGCCCTCGCTGAGCGCATCCATGTATCCGAAGATGCAGCTATGATTTTTGCGGCATTCTTCGATAGCTTCACGGACTCCCGGATCCGATACAAAGACATCGCCAACTTCTACGATTGCAACCAAGTGACCATCCTCACCTATTGGTCTGCTATCAACGAAATGGTGAAACACCAGTACCTGAACGAGTTCAAGGACTCCGATGGCGAGCAGTATTATACCGTGCCGAACGATGTGGTTGAGGCAATCCGCGAGAACAAGCCATTTACGCCCAAGAACTATGCCAACATACCGCTGGAACAATGGCTCGGTGAACTATGGAGCCTCATGGACAAGAAAGACCATAACCGGATCTCGTTCGACAAGTTTGAGGAATGTCTGATGCAACTGATTAACGGAAATCCGCAACTCGTGATTGCCCGCGAAATGGCGACAATCAAAGACAGGAATGACCTGATTATCTTTGCTGCGATGACGAATCTGTATATTCAGAACCATGACGAGCATATCATACGAAGCGACCTTGAGGATCTCTTCGAGCAACGATGGGAGATGCGCAATCAGGCACAATTGCTCGAATGTGGTAGCCATCCTTTGCAGAAAGCCGGCTTGGTGGAATACAGCATCAGCGACGGACAAGCAGAGAAAGACGCATGGATGCTGACCAAAACGGCCAAAGAGCGGTTCCTCGTCGGCATAGAGACTATTGGCCCGGCGGTCGACCACCGACATATCAAATCGCCGGACACTATTACCCCGAAGCAGTTGTTCTTCAATGCTACTGTCACCCGGCAGATAGAGCAGTTGGAGTCGTTGTTGCAGGCAGACCGGTTCGCGAAAGTGCAGGACAATCTGACCAAACACGGTATGCGACGTGGCTTCGCCTGCATCTTCTATGGCGCACCGGGAACAGGCAAGACGGAAACGGTACTTCAGTTGGCACGCAAGACAGGACGAGGCATTATGACCGTTGATGTACCTAACCTTCGCAGCAAATGGGTCGGGGATACAGAGAAAAACACCAAAGCCATCTTTGAACGTTATCATAACTATTGCAAGCAAGCCGACTTGGTACCGATCCTGCTGTTCAACGAAGCAGATGCCATCCTCTGCAAGCGGAAAGAAGGCGCGGAAAGCAGTGTCGACAAGATGGAGAACGCCATGCAAAACATTATCTTGCAGGAGATGGAGACATTGGACGGCATCCTCATCGCCACCACCAACCTTACCGGAAACCTCGACACGGCTTTTGAACGTCGGTTCCTCTATAAGATCGAGTTCCCGAAACCAGCTCCCGATGAGAGCAAACATATCTGGCAGTCCATGCTGCCTGAAATCTCCGAATCGCAAGCGTATGAACTCGCCAAGCAATACACCTTCAGCGGAGGACAGATAGAGAACATCGCCCGTAAGCAGATTGTCAATGCCGTATTGACAGGAAACGACCAATTAGGCATAGAGGATATCAGGGAAGCCTGCAAGACCGAATTGTTCAATAACTCTAGCACACGGAAAATAGGATTTTGTTAACCCAATTATAGATGCAGTAATATGAAAAGGCATTCACGCTGCAAACGGCCGGCAACTCAACGGACAAAAAATGACCGAACAAGAAATACATAAAACTCTACAATATGACTGACGAAGATTTCACTAAAGAGCAGATGGCGGCTCAGCGCAAGGAAGTATCGCGCTTGCGCAGCGAACTCAAGGCTTTCAACAAAGCCCGTGCGCAAATGTCCAAGGAAGAGAAAGAGCAAAC
Organism: Paludibacteraceae bacterium; assembly: GCA_024683975.1. Taxonomy (GTDB): domain Bacteria; phylum Bacteroidota; class Bacteroidia; order Bacteroidales; family Paludibacteraceae; genus Colicola. The sequence continues at coordinate 6,920 of JAIKXR010000087.1, read as the reverse complement.
CCGCGAGCAAGCAAAGGAATTGCAGGATAAGTACGACTATGCGTTGGGATGGTTAAATGCAATGAAAGATTATTTTCGTTGGAACCAATGTCTTGACCGCGAATATGTTTCCGTATATAATGACGACTGATCCTTTTGCTTTTGATGTAACCTTGTATTGATAACCAGATAGTTCGTCCTTCGGTGCGGAGCATTAAATGCTCCGCACCTGTTGTCTTATTGAAAAGCATCAGAATCCAAACTCTTTTGCACATTATTGCAAAATTCAAAAAACTTTTGCAATATGGGAAAAAACACGTATCTTTGCTGCCTCAAAATCAACTTTATAAACATCCTTAATCCATTTTTGCCTATGGTATAATTAAGTCTGAAAGGACATAAACATACATCGCGTTACGCTGATTTTCTGAATTTCGTCAATCTTTGACTTATTTAAAACACTATTTCGAGAATATGCAGAACGTTCACACCGTTAGTTAGATTTTTTTTGCATAGTTGGATAGTATGTAAGTTGAAGTTCGAAGGAATCAAAAAAAGTTGAAATCAGCAGGTAGTCCACGCTTTGAGTATGTGTCTGTTCTCCAAATTCAATCTGACTACCAACGGAGCAACGCCGAAAATCCGAACAAAGAGTAGGCAATATGTTTTGTTGAACTAATAAAAATAAATGATTATGACAAATCAAACTCAAAATGCCCCTTATGCGGTTGCATCATTAGTACTTGGCATCTGCTCTTTAGTGTTGAGTTGTTTCTTCGTTGGTCTTGTTTGTGGTATAATTGGGCTTATACTTGCGAATAAAGGACTTGCAGAATATGATGCGCATCCTGACCTGTATAAAGGTCCCGGTATGCTTAAAGCCGGTAAGATTACTTCTATCATAGGCGTTGTATTAGGAGCTTTATACATTGTGTATTATGTTATTGTAGTTCTTATTATAGGTAGTGCCGGATTAGCGTTTCTTGATGCTTTTGGCGGCGGATTCTAATCCATGATTTCAAACACTTTCCCATTGTTGCCTTGTGCATATAAGCAAATATTCGGAGTTTCGTGTCCTTTATGTGGATTCCAACGTTCGATTATACTGTTGCTGCAAGGACATGTATGGGAAAGTGTTTGCCGTTTTCCACCTCTTCCGATACTGTTTCTCTTGCTTATTATAACTATGTATTCCGTTATAACAAAACAATATACTGTATTGCAAAATAAATTGTTATGGTCTATTGTTTTTTTTTCGCTTATTGCAAATTGTATATACCAGAACATAATTGATTGAATATTTTTCCAAGGCAATAGAGTTGTTTAATCACGACAAAAGACTACCCGCATGGATAGCCTTTTGCTTTTTTAGATAGGACATCGGCTTTGCCGAAAGAGTGTCTATTATTCTGCCTTTCTCCCGCTCGCGCCAAGCATACGCTGGCGCGAGCGGTAAACTAACTGAATGTTAAGGGCAGACTTGTTAAAATTAAAATTAGGTCTTAAATTCTGTTCTGTTATTTCGCCTCTCTTCCTTGAATGTCATACATTCTGCTGCTGTCTGCTGTACTCATTATGATGTAGAGACTGCCGTTGATTAGAACTTTAGTGGTCTTTACCCCGTCTTCCTGCATATCGCCGAGATCCGTGCTTGTGTCCTTGACGGTAAGGTCGAACGATTTGCCTTTCGCCCAGACACTGATAACGTTCTCGTCCTTGTCAAGCGAGCGCACACTCCAGTCAATGGTGTAGGTGCCGGGGGCGAGGCTGTACTCCTCCTTGAGCAGGGACAGCAGACGTGTTATGCTGTTCTGACCGTAGGTGTTTGTTCTGAGGATTTCTTTCTCCTCGCAGGTGACAAGCAGTTCGTAGGAAGCTGCGCCGTCCACTTTGTCCCACGAGAGGATGATTTGCAAGTCGCTACCCGAAGGCGTGAGGGTGACTGTGAGGTTCTCCGGCACGTACTTGTCCTCTTTGTCATACTGCGCGATGACGGTAAGGTCGGCGATGATGTAGTCAAACGCTTTGTCCCAGCCGGTGAAGACGAAGCCTTCGCGGACAGGGTCGTCCGGTTCGACTGCTCCCTTGCCTTTCACAACTTTCTGCTCGGAAATCAGATCGCCGTTATAGTCCTCAAAGCGGACTGTGAAAGTCTCCGTATCATAGACTGGCTTGATGTCCACATCCGCCTTGACGTGCTGGAAGTCGTTATCCCAGCAGGAGAAAGTGTGTCCATCCCATGCGGGTGCTTCGGGTGCGACAGCCGCCTCGTTCCACTTGACAGTCTGTGCCTCGCCAATCTGGTTTCCATCGTGGTCAAAGAAACGGACGGTAAAGGTCTTGATTTTGTACTCCGCGTTGTAGGTGACGGCGGCGGTGACAGGCAGGGCATTGATTTCGTCAGCTGAATAGACTTTTTCGCCGAGCCGCCAGCCGAGGAAGTCGTATCCCTCACGTTCGGGGTCTTCGGGAGCAGTGACGGTCTTGCCCACATTCACAAGGTCGCCTCCAACGGACGCGCCGTTCCAGTCGATAAAGTCAACCATATATTGGATGGGTGCGAAGAACGCCCTGTAGGTAAAGTTGTCCGTCACTGTCACTTTGCGCTCCGCACCGGCTTCGCCGTCATCCTCCCAGCCGGTGAACATACAGCCATCCGCAGGTTCCGCCTTGAGGGTCAGTTCCGTGCAGTATGCAGCCGTCGCGCCGCCGCTGACCGTGCCGTATTCCGCAGGCACGGCAACCGCTTCAACTGTGTATTCATCCGCCTCGAACACAGCCGTCACCTCCAGATTCTCCTCCGCCTTGAACTCAAAGTCTGAAGCGGTCGTGTGCGAACCGCCGTAGGTCCATTCCACGAAATGGAAGTGGCTGTCCTTGATGGTGTACTTCAACATAACAAGGTCACCCCAGCCGTAACGTCCGGCACCAGTAACCTCCACTACCGACGGGTCAGCCAGACCATCGATGACCACGGTGATGTCGAACGAGTCTTTCTCGAACGTGGCAACGTAGTCGAAGTCGCCTTTCACATAGACATCACGGATGTCCTTCGTACTCTCATACCCCGCGTTGTCGTTCCACTTGACGAATTTACAGTGCGCCTCCGGCGTGGCTTCGAGATGCACTTTTGCGCCCTCGTACAGTTTGTCGCCTGCCTTGTCATCTGCGTCAAAGTTCAAGCTGACAGTTCCGAGAGTGCTGTTGTCCGACTTGGCGGTGACGGTGAACGCACCAGCGAGTTTCATCACCGGTGTCACGCGCACTTCGTGGTCGGGCATGTTGAATACCCACGGGTTGTCCTTGCTGACTTCAGCATAAGTGTCGTCCTGCCAGTAGTCGAGGACATAACGGTAGTCTGAACCTTTCACCCCGACAGCCTCAAGCGTCACCTCGCTGCCGTAAGGAACCGACTCAACGATGTTCTTGTCCATATCTGTGCCGTTGAGTTCAAGATGATCCACAAGGTCGTAGTTCGGATCCATACCCGGCATCATCTCCGACAGGATAGTATATTCGTTGACGTGTACATCAGCGAACAGCTTCATCGTTGATGACGGAGCTGAAGCCTCCTGGTCATCGCTATACTTGCTGTCATCCTCCTTCAGCCAGCCGTTGAACCAGTAGTGCACGGGGTCAAGCAACTCGACATAGATGGCCGACAGGTCGGTGTAGTCGCAGTCGTTGAACTCCGATTCCGACTGCTCTGTCCATTCGCCTGTGGTGGGGCTGAACATCTTGAAGCGCACTTTGTCCGCTATGGCGGGGTTCTTTACCGCCAGTTCCAGTTTATGTGATGTTTCCTTGACCCAGATGCGGATGACGGTGTCAGAAGTGAGGGTCATGACGGTTCCCTTCATAGCATCTTTCGTGCCGTCCGCCCAGTGGTCGAACTCGATGGCGGTGCAGGGCGAAGTGAAATTGATTTCAGCCTTGTTGTCGCAGCCTATGTATGTTTCGGAAGCGATGTATTTGCCGTTGAGCGAGATGGCATCATTGTAGGCTTCAATCGGGCGTTTGGTCGTTTCTCCGACAATCTCGAACGAGTACTTGTAGCCGGTGATGCCGTCCCACGTGCTGGTCTTGATGTCCTTCCAGCCTTTGGCTGCCTGGTAAGCCTCCACGCTCTCGCAGGTGCCGGCATACACACGGTCCGTCTTCCAATCTGCCTCGAAGGTGTTGTCCTCCGCTGCTGGGATGCTCTCTTTCGGGTAGCGCGTGGTGATGGTATGGAAAGCATCGGAGGGACGTGCGAACGCCTTTGCGCCGAGCGTCAGACCCGAACCCTGCTCAATGAGAAGGTTGTCGGATATCACCTCCTCGAAAGCACTCTCGCCGATTTCCTTCACACTCGCGGGGATGACCAGCGTCATCCGGTTGCCCGAGTTGGTCAGTGAACTCTTGAAGAACGCCTTTTCGCCGATTGTCTCTATGCCGTCCAGATACAGATTGTCTATGTAGGCATTGGCAAACAGGCTCTTCCCTATCTCTGTTATTTTGCTGAATGTCAGTTTAACCACTTCCGCGCCGTTGAAGAACGGGAATGCCACATCGTCCCCATAATGCCAGTCTAATGAGTCAATCACCGCATTGCTGAATGCCGCCTTGTCAATCGCGAGGTCGGCACGCAGTTCCGGCGAGTGAAGCAGTTTGATGCCGGCAAACACATTCGCGGGGATGGTCTTCACCGCCTCATCGAAAAAGATGTCCACGCTGGCACCGTCCAACGCCGCGTCCGCCGGGTCTGCTATGGCGGCAAGACTGTTTGACTTCACTGTGACGCTCTCTAATTGCCCCTTGATGTTGTCAAACGCTTTTTTGTCCATACTCTCCACGTTCTTGCCGATGACAAGACGCGTATAGGACTTGCAGAAAAAGATGGCATCCGCGCTGATGTTCTTTACCGCGCCGAAATCCACCTCCGTGAGTTTGGGGCAGTCGTACAGCGTATGGCTGATCATCGTTGTGTATTCAGGGTGCGTGAAGCGAATCTTCTCGAGGTTAGGCATGTCCACGAAAGCATTTTCCTCAATATGAGACGCATAGGCTTCAAACTCTTTCAGACCGGCTTCGTTGAACGCATCTGAACGGATGAGATCCATTGTGGCGGGCAACGAGAGGGTCTCTAATGCCGGTGTCTTGTAGAACAGGTATTCATCGATGCGTATCAGTTTGGTTTTGGACAGATCCACCGTCTTCAGGTCTTTGCAGTCAGCGAACACGTAACCTGTGTATTCGCCCATCTTCGTCAGATTGGCACCGCCGGTGAACTCTGTCAGACCGCTTTCTTCAAAGGCGTGACCGCCTATCACCGTAAGCGAGGCGGGCAGTTCGATCTTCGTCAGCGTACTGCGCCTGAAAACTGCAGGAGCCAGCACGTTCGCATCACCGTCATACTCGATGGATGAAAGGATGCGTGCCGTTTCCAGTTTCCGTGTGCCGTAGAACGCCTCGTCACGCAGGTTCAGATTGGCGGCTTCTCCCTTGTCGTTGATATACTGCGGAATAACCAGTTCCGTAATCTGGGTTCCTTCAAACGCATTCTGACCGATATACGAAGTCTTGTCATTGAAAGTCAGGCTTGACAGCGCGCTTGACTGGAACGCCTTGTCGCCGACAATGACTGCATCCTCACATTCAACGGACGCGAGATCCAACGTCTTGAAATAACGGGTGTTGGCAAAAGACGAATTCTCAAAAGCTATGGAAAATGTCCACGTCGAACTCTTCACAATCTTCTCAGGCAGTTGGATAGACTTGATACAAGAGCCGTAGAAACACTTCTCGCCGAAAGAGACATTCTCGAAGTCCTTGTCCCTGTCCTGTATCTCCACGTCAAATTGCGAATAGACGCTCTTAAAGAGGTGGGCAGGAACGATAGCGACCAGTTGGGTAAGTTTTCTCGGAACGATTGTCACTTTTTTGACAGGGCAGCCTGCAAAAGGTGAAGACGTGCCGACTGCCAGATTGAGGCACTTGTCCAAAGTTACCTCCTCGATACCGCAACTCTCAAACGCTCCATCTCCTAATGCAGTGAGAGGCTCGGGAATCGTGATACTCTTAAGAAGCACATGCCCCTTGAAAGCGAAATCACCGATGGCAGTGACGGATGCGGGAAGTTCAAAGGTTTTCAGCGCGGAATGCCACGTGATGGTCGCGCCGGGGTCAATCATACCGCCTCCGCCGCCCATCGACTTCTCGTATATCGCGTGAAAAGCCTCGTTGCCGATAACCGAGAGTTTGCTGCCTTCGGCAAAAGTGATTTTCTCTAAATTGATATGCCCGCGGAAAGCATTATCGCCGATATAGGTCACTGATGCCGGGAATCGGATTTCTTTCAGCGCGGTCGCCTCGGAACCCATATACGCCTCCATGTTTGTCACTTCGGTAGTGCCTTTGTCGTAGAAATAGTCAGGAATGCGTTCGATGCCCTCCGAGAAAGTGATGGTTTCCACCGTTTCACGTGCCTCAGGGCCATCAAAGAGATACGTGACAAAATCATACGCAAAGTCATCCTCAATGTCGTTAGTGCCGTCGTATTTCTCGAACGTAGCGTGAACCGTGGCGGGGAACACGATGTTCTTTACCTCCGGAAGCGAATAGTCGGCTATGCCGTACACCGTCACATTGTAGGTTTTGTCGTCATAATATTCGCACTTGCACTTGAACAAGCCCGAGTCATCGGTCGCGAACGTGGTCTTCACAACCGACTGTGCGCCGACGGATTGGATTCCGAATGCCAGCAGCACTGCGAAAAATGTCAGAATCTTTTTCATAACATATTTATTTGGTTAGTATTATACAACACTCCGTTAAAAACGGACTTAATTTATTAAAAATAAATGCGTTATTTGACATATTTTAGTACTTGAAAATTTGGTCAAGTGGGAGAAATGTTGTACCTTTACAGTCTGACAAACAAAAAGTTACAATGATTTCAG
>JAIKXR010000074.1 GCA_024683975.1 Paludibacteraceae bacterium | reverse complement strand
GGAGACCTTGTTGTAAGCATAAGTAGCATCCTCGAGCGAGAAAGAACATACGACTTTGACTTCGTCAATGATCACCTTGCCGGGTTGGAGAGGCAGGTCGATAGCGAAGTAGCCGTCTTCGTTGGTCTTCAGGGCATAATGAGTATAACTCATCTTGCCTTCGGCGTCCTTCATACCGTAGTAGAGGACGAGTTCCTGGTCGGTCAGCAACTCGGGTTTCTGGGCTTCACCTTTGCCGTTGTTGACTGTGTAACGTGCGTAACCGCTAACCGTCACTTTGTCCTTGAGGTCTTTGGAGGAGACCTGCGTCGGCTGCAAGTTCTCACAGCCGGTCGTGATCAGGGCAATAACTGCCACTGCTAAAAAAAGGATTTTTTTCATTGTTGTGTTGATTTTTGTTTGTTATTATAAAGGGTTGATTTTTCTGGCAAATAATGGACCTGGATTAATTTTCCCGGTATTCATGAATCATATTAGGCCCGTCGCCGGAACAATAAATCGGAGTGTAGCCGCCATCTCCTATGATCCTACAATACCCCGTTCTGGAGTCACTTTTATCCGGAGATGTATTGGCACTGAACATGACGCTGATGGTAGCATTTCCCGTACCGGACATAGGGATAGCAGAAGCCCAGCCTGTACCATCCTGTTCCACATTGTCATATCTGAATTCCACTTTCCATGGGATGTTGGATTCGATGGTCGTTGTGAAAGTGTGCGCATCTCTTGTATTCCAGTAATATACACTTCCTAAACTACTGGGAGCATAGCCGGCATTTTTTCTGCATAGATAAGGGTATTTTTGCCAGATTGTAAAGGTCTCGCTTTTCTCGCCGTTGCTTATTACTACCGGGATTTTGTCTCCTTTTTCTTCTCTGTCATTGTAGAACCTGTAAGAATACGAAGCACCAAATCTCTCTTTACATTCTTCGCGAGTCAAATTGAATTTCGAGATAGTAACATTGAGAGAATTGCCGGACTTGGTAAGAGTAACCCGTTTATCGTCACATGTAGCCTCCCAATCCAGTTCGCTCTGGACATTCACCGTGAAAGTGCCACCGCTTACCGGTAACTGTTCCTCCGTCTTGTCGAGTGTCAGTTGAGCCTCTTTCTTATATCCGGCGCGGCTGACCAAAACGTAGTATTTTCCTTTGCCCGCCGTGAACGTGATGTTCTGCGAAATAGGCGTCTCGTCCTCTGTTCCTTCAACAGTAAGCGTGAGCGTGGCATCGCCGCTTCCTGAGGTGGTATTGAGGGATGCCCATTCGGAGTTTTCCAGCTCAGCCGTCCATTCGGCATTGCTCTTGACCACTATCTCGTAAGTGCCGCCTTCTGCCGGAGCCTCTATATTCTTCGGCGAAACAGAGAACGACACCGACGGATCCGGCCCGGGCAGGTCTTTCTTGGACACATTTACCGTACATTTTGCTTCGAATTTGCCGCAGGTGGCGGTGATAACAGCCGTACCGGTCCGGTCGGCAGTTACTAATCCTTCCTCGTTGACAGAAGCGACACGCTGTTTGTCGCTGTACCACAGAACGGCTGGCGCTGTCTCTTTCGCCTCCTCCGGTTCGTATTTCACGCGGAGCTTGATGCTCTCGCCCTCCTCCAGCGTGACGGAACTCGGTGCGAGTTTGATGCCCTGCAAGCTGATGGCGGGTTCGTCTTCCTTCGAACCGCAGGCTGTAAATAACATTGCTACTACAGCCACGGATAAAATAAGAATTTTTTTCATTGTTTTATATAATCTTTAGTTTGTTAGTCGGTTTTCGTCGAGTTACATTATAGGAACAACGCGGTAATCACGCGCTAATAACGCGCTAATCACGCGCTTTTACCTGTATATTTAGGGTTTTTGTGCTCCATATCCGGCTTTCGCGCCGAAGAGTTTGAGTGCTTTGTCGAAATTATATCGGTTTCCGTACATGGAGACGCGGATGGTTTCGGATCCCTGCATATTCATTCCCATGGCATTTCGGAACTGGTTCGCCGCGGAGTTGCGGTCGAACGAACTGCTGCTGACGACTTTGAGGTTCGCGAAGGCTTTGAGGTAGTCCTGGTCGAGCGCGTTAATGAACGAGTCGCCCTCTTTGAGTTCGAAATTGCCTTCCACCTTCGGAATCACCTGTTCATCGACATCCTCGAACTGCGCCACCTTGACGTTGGTCCATTTGCCGCCGCCGGTAGGAGGCAGTTGCAGATCTGCAGCGTTCATGAAAAACGCGTTGTCGTAGATGTTCGTTTTGCGTTTCGCCTCGATCACTTTGTCGGGTCCGCTGAGAACGTGTGTGCGCGCGATGGCGGCGTAGTTGTTGCAGGCGAAAATATTATGATGAATGTCGCAATTGACCTTGGTCATACACTCGTATCCGTAGCCCATGTCCACCATTTCTTTGTCGCGGCACCATGAGAAAGCGACGGTGTTATGATGGAAATTGACATGGGACGCCTCGCCGTTCTTGTCCCCGCCGTCGATGCGGCATGCGCCGTAACGGTTGGAGATGAAGACGGTATTGGCGATTTCTACCTCTCCGCAGCGGCTGCCGAACTGGAGAGCGAAATAGACACCGTTGGCGAAGACGCAGTTGCGGATAATCACATTTCCGGCGATCCATCCGTCTGAATGGAATATCTGGTGCTCCACCTGCGGTGGGATAGCATCGACCATACGTCCTGTCTCGAACGCCTTGGAGGGACATCCGAAACGCGGGTCGGAAGGATCAGCGGGCATATAATGGTTCTCGTAGCCGAGGTTGACATGTATACCGTCGATGACAAGGGTGCCTTTGGGC
>JAIKXR010000065.1 GCA_024683975.1 Paludibacteraceae bacterium | reverse complement strand
GTGAAATGCGCAACGAGTTCGGCGAGCGTTCCGCGCTGTGTGTCTTCGTGCAGTTTGCTTATCTCGCGGCTGACGGACGCCTGACGGTCCGCACCGAGATACTCCGCCAGCTGCTCCAGTGTCTTCACCAGCCGGTAGGGCGACTCGTAGAGGATGACGGTATGCTCCGCCTGCGAAAGTTGTTGCAGCCGCGTCTGCCGCCCTTTCTTCTGCGGGAGGAAGCCCTCGAAGAAGAAACGGTCGCAGGGCAGTCCGCTGTCCACAAGTGCAGGCACGAAAGCCGTCGCGCCAGGCAGGCACTGCACCTCCGCCCCACGTTGGATGCACGCCCTGACGAGCATGAACCCGGGGTCGGATATTCCCGGCGTACCCGCGTCGGAAACGAGCGCGACCTCCTTGCCCGCCGCTATCTCCTCCGCCTCGCGCTCGCAGGTCTGATGCTCGTTGAACTTGTGGTGCGAGCGCAGCGGAGTATGTATGTCGTAATGCTTGAGCAGGACGGACGAGGTGCGCGTGTCCTCGGCAAGAATGAGTTCCACCTTGCGCAGCACGTTGAGTGCGCGCAAGGTGATGTCTTCGAGGTTGCCTACCGGTGTGGGGACGATGTACAGCACTGCTTAAAAACGTCTTCTTAACACATTGATGAAGAGTTCGTAGGTAGAACTATCTCTGTCCCAAGATTGCTGACCTACCAAATCCATCGCTTCCGCTAAAGTACCGCATGAGTTGATTCGTTCCAACATTTTTTGCATCTGTTCGCCGTTGCCGCCGAACAGTTCGCGCTGGAAGAGAAAGCGGTCGCCGATGGAGATGGCCTGCCGTATATCCTTAACAGGCGAACCAAACAACATTGTCTGTTGAGGAACACTATTTTTTTCTTCGTGTACAGGCACAACCTCTTGCACCGGCTCTGCCTTTACCTCAGATGCAGATTCCTGTACAGGCTCTTCCTCTACTACCTCTTCTACATCAGATTCTTCTTCTACATCAGATTCTTCCTCTACATCAGGCTCCTTCTCCACAGGCTCTTCTTTTACAATCTCTTCTACCACAGCCTCTTCTACTGAAGATTCCTCTTCAATAGCGGTTTCTTCTTCGATAGTTTCTGCGTCTGGCTCATTTTCCACTTCCTGATTTGCCAACAAATCCTCCAACTCCGCTACGCGAGCCTCAAGAGCAGCGATGCGCTGCTCTTGAGCCGTAAAATATTTAATTAACTCCTCCATATTATTCGTTAGTTACTCGCTCCAACCATTTCACCATTCCAAGCATTATGCCGCAGGCGATGAAACATACGATAACAAATACCCCCCAGCATATCCATAAGGATACTTTATTGTAAAGAATGGCACCAATCGGTAATAACAAATTGCCGACAGCAGTAGTGCCTAACCACAAACCTTGGCATAAACCAAGCATTGACTTAGGAGCAACTTTGCTGACAAAAGACAACCCAAGCGGGGAGATGAATAATTCGGCAATAGTCAGAAGAAAATATGTACATATCATCACCCATGCACCTGCTTTCATAGAAGTGCGGGTGGTTACATCTATTCCTATAAATTCATCAGCCGAAGGATAACCGCTGATACCTGAGAATACAGCCAGGAACAAATATGCCAAGCCGGCTATAAACATACCTATTGCAATTTTTCGAGGTGTTGAAATGGTCTTGCCATTTCTCGCCATACGGGCGAATAACCACATAATAATCGGCGTTAAGGTAATAATAAAGAACGGATTGACACATTGCCATACCTCAGGAGGCAACGTACTGGTATTCACAAAGTCACGCGTAAAGAACGACAAAGTAACACCATTTTGATGGAAAGAGAACCAAAAGAATATCACCACACCCAAGACTGCAAACAGTGCGTAAAGACGTTGCTTGAGTTCTTTTGCCATTGCTTGCTTTTCTTCAGCAGAATAGACAACCGACTCAACCGCCGTTTTCTTGGCTGGTTGCGGGAATATCGAACGATAGGACATAAAGATAACCATAGATATTGCCATTGCTATCACTGAAGCGATAAAGGCGAAATGAATACCCTGATTAAAAACAACCAGATAGTTGGCACAAACATCCAGTGACGGAGCTGCCGTAATGCCCGCCTCTGACATATATTGATTAAGCATATCCATATTGACTCCTGCTTCTCCACCGGCAATATACTGATGACAAAGTCTCGGTAATTCAGCCACATAAGTGTACCCATAACGCCCTAACCACCAACTGCGAAGTGCAGGTGCTACAAACGGAGCCAATAGAGCGCCGACATTAATAAACACATAAAAAATCTGGAAACCTGAATCGCGCTTGCTTTTGGCTTCTGCAAGGGCTTCGGGACCTCTTTTAGCCGCCTCTGCCTCAAAATTATCGTAAAGTTTTCCTACAATCGCTTGCAGATTTCCCTTGAACAAACCATTACCGAAAGAAATAATACACAATGCCGCAATTGTAAATGACAACAGCAGAGTATTGTTGTCAGGAGTTGCGGTGACAGGTACAGCAAGAAGGACATAGCCTAATGCCATCACTATCAAACCCCACTGAATAGTACGGTTGTAGTTCTGAGTCCTGTCAGCAATTATGCCGCCTACAAGACTAAGAATGTAAATGGCTGCCAGAAAGACGGAATAGATTAACGCTGCCGTTGCATCAGGTAGTCCGAATTTTGTACATAAAAAGAGTGATAAACACGCCACCATTATATAGTAGCCAAATCGTTCGCCCATATTGGAAAGGGCGGCAGGGATTAACCCTTTAGGATGATTTTGAAACATAACTGTAAATGTTTTTTAGGTTTATAATCAGGTTAATTGTTTGCTTCATATTAATCTTCGGTATATATATATTCGTCTGTTTGTCATTCCTCTATCACCTCGCACCAACTATAGCGGTCCTCCGCCCTGCCGTACTGTATGTCCTGCAGGCTGTTGTACAAGTCAGTCAGCACCGGTCCGGGTTCACGGCTAATAACATACATCCTACCCTTGCCAGGGTCAATCACACGGTCTATCGGACTCACCACACAAGCCGTACCGCAGGCCGCAGCCTCACTCATCTCATCCAACTCCTCTAACCTGATCTTACGGCATGTCACCTTGTAACCCTTGTCCCGCGCCAACACCATCAAACTATGGTTGGTAATAGACGGCAATATAGCACTGCTGCGGGGCGTGATATACTCTGTTCCACCCTCCGCGTCAGTCTTTATTCCGATAAAGTTCGCCGCCGAACACTCGTCTATATACCTGTGGGTCTTGCTGTCAAGGAACAGACAGTCATACCCCTCCATGTGCGCCTCCTCCGTGGCACGGAAAGACGCTGCGTAGTTGCCGCCGACCTTGTACGCCCCTGTCCCCAACGGAGCCGCACGGTCCACACGGCGGTTAACTATAAAAGTGGTGCAATGGAACTTGCCCTCATAATACGGACCGATAGGCGATGGGATAATGATCAGTTCATAGTCTCGTCCCGGACCTACACCAAGGCGGGCGGTCGTGCCTATCAAAAGCGGACGGAAATACAATGTCGCACCCGTCCCGTAAGGAGGCAAGTACTCCATATTGTTCTTCAATGCCATTCGTATGGCTTCCCTGAATAGTTCAGTCGGCGGTGCCGCCATCTTCAACGCCTCTGCCGACCGCTGCATACGCTTCGCATTCTCCTCCCAACGGAAAATGCGAATCCTTCCGTCAGCACCGCGAAAAGCCTTCAACCCCTCAAACGCCTCCTGGCCGTATTGCAGACAAGTGGCACTCACATGCAGAGGAATCGTCTTGTCACGTGTCACGTAAGGTTTTTCCCAAGTCCCGACCAAACGGCCGTCACGCCATTCGCCATGAAAAGCCGAACGAACAATATAGTCCGTTTCCGTGTAGTGAAAACCCAATGTAGTCCAATTAATATCTTTCATCTTTTATACGCGCCTATATGCGTTCAGTTACGCGCCTTCGCGCATCAGTCTGTCCAATATGCTTGACTCGTTCTGCCACGGGTGACGGTCTGTCCAAGTCTGCCCCTGCCAATCTGCCGTATGCTCAAAAGACAACAATCCGCGTATCACACCGTTTGCCTCAATCCGCCTCTGCATAACGGCTAAAACAATCTGCGTAAGTTCCTCATTCAACTCCACCAGCCACCGTCTCTCCTTTTCATATACAGGTCTAATCAAGTCGGCAAAGTACATAAAATACGGCGTATGCTCGTATGCACTCTTCAGCGCAATCCAATGCTGATGCTGCCATTTGGACAGGTAACTGATCTCTATATCCCGCGTCAGTTGTTTATGCTCCACTTTCTTTACCGGAACAGTCAGACGTATCTCCCTCCCTTGCAGGTCGTGAATAAGGCAGCGGTTGCGAAAAGTCTGTTTCTCAAAACTCTCCATCACCTCTATTTGCACTTCTCCGTTATGGCCCGCAATCAGGTCAAAGTACGAACACGGTCCGAAATAAGCCGTCGGAACAATCATCGCATGGCTCCCATTCCAATCCGGTTCCAACGTATATGTCCCTTAAACCACGGACGGTCCTTCTCTATGCTCAGCCAGATGAAAACAGGACGCCCCACTATATGATCCTCTGGCACAAAGCCCCAATAACGACTGTCAGCGCTATTATGTCTGTTGTCGCCCATCATCCAGTAATAGTCCATCTCAAATGTATATTCCTCCCCTACCATCATCTTCTTTTTCTCATACGCCTGACCTATTCGCTCATAAACGGCATAATTTTCCTCCGTTATCATCAAACGCTCACCTTTCTTAGGAATATAAACAGGTCCGTAATTATCTCTCGTCCAACTGTTCCTGCCAAGCGGATAGACATCACCGCCCTCCTGCTCACTCTCTGTCTGTACGCCGGTCACATGCGGGTTCTTCTTTATCTCACCGAGCATCTGCTGCGTCAAAGGAAAATGATAAACAGTTGCCGACATCTTTTTCCTGTCATCCTTGTTCACCCCAATCTTTTCCAAGTAACTGTCGCTGAACAGATGACCGTCAGTCTGTACATAATAATTGAGCTGTTTGCCCTCATGATCAGGCTCTTGCCGCCACTCCGTTTCACCTGCACTCCTGGTATAAACCACATTATCCACTACCTTCAAACTGTCACCCGGTTCGCCTACGCAACGCTTGACATAGTTCTCACGCCTGTCAACAGGTCTGTAAACAATCTCACCGAACAAATCCTTTCGCTTGTTCACAACTTCCCGACCGTAATAATGACACAGTGTATAATAGTCGGGATTCTGCATCTTCAGGCATACAGTATCGCCTGTCGGAAAATTAAACACCACTATATCACCCTTTTTCGGTTTGTCCCAACCGCGAAGGCGCTTATACTCCCACTGCGGTTTCTCTATGTAGCTCTTTCCGCCACCAAGCCACTGCGGCATAGTATGCTGGGTCAGAGGCATTGACAACGGCGTATTAGGAACCCTCGCTCCGTAACTCATCTTGCTCACTAACAAGTAGTCCCCCACACGCAGGCTCTTCTCCAACGACGAAGACGGAATCTGATAATTCTGGAAAATATAAACATTGATAAAATACACAGCCACCAATGCAAACACTATCGCATCCACCCACGAACAGATGGTATAAAGAGTCGCATTTGCCTTTGGATTAGCAGGTTCGTCTTTCTCCGCCGGTTTATATCGTTTCCACCAGTTCCATGGCACAATATGTGTTGTAAACATATCCAAAATGACAGGCAGCAACACCAGCCAACCTAACGATGCCAAGTCATCCCAAGCCACCCATAACACAAAAACCATATATACAGCGCACCATGCCCCACCTTTGATCCACTGACCACAGGTCACTTGCGCTATCCTCTCCGATAATTTCATAATAATGATTATTTAAAACCGTAACATTGATTTCTATACAATTTCGTGCATTTGCCACTGTTCACTCACAGTCCGAGCACCTCCCTCATTGTGTGACACCCCTTTTTGCCTTGCAGCCACTCCGCCGCCATCACTGCCCCTAAAGCGAATCCACGTCTTGATTTTGCTTCGTGCGTGACACTGATTCTGTCAGCATCACTATCCCAACAGACCGTATGCACACCAGCCACCTCTCCTTCTCTTACAGACTCAATAGACACATTCCCGCCCACAACCGCTGCCAAAGTCTTTGCCGTACCGGATGGCTTATCCAACTTATGCACATGGTGAATCTCAGTAATAGACGGAGCATAATCATACCCGCGCACCAATTCCGACAACCGTTCATTCAGCGCGAAAAACAGATTAACACCTATGCTGAAATTGCTCGCCCATATCAGTCCCACTCCTGTCTCATCACTCAACTTCCGCATCGGCTCCACATTCCAACCCGTTGTTCCTGACACCGTAGGTATATGTCTGTCCAACAAACTCCTGACATTAGCCTCCGCTGTCTGTGGAGTGGTAAACTCAATCGCTGCATCCGCCTTAGGCAACCCTTCCGCACTCCAACCTGCATCTCCGCGAAAAACCACCTCATGACCACGCTCCTGAGCCACCTGCTCTACCATACGCCCCATCCTGCCATATCCTATCAAAACTATCCGCATACTCATTATTTGTTGAATATTCTTTTTCAACCGTTAGCCCGTCTTTGTATATTGTGAGTGAAAAATCCATACATATCCTTCAACGCCACAGGTGACGTTTGATCAGTCGCTGTCATTGTCGAAAGCCTGTCTATCAACGCCAAATGCTTTTCAATAGTCACATCATCACCCCTCACTGCCGGACCGGACTGCGCCTCACGCGGCGACAACGTCTGAATCTTATGCGCAGTCTCCTCCACAATGGGAAACAACACCTCAAAAGGCAACTGCGCCTCGTCCAACACCTCTTTCGCTATACCATACAAACAGTTAGAGAAATTAGCCGCCATGTTACCTGCAAAATGCAGATATTGACGCTGCTCCAAGGACGACTCATAAACCTTCGCACTGAACGACCGCGCCAACTCTCTTACCGCCTGCCGGCTATCCTCATCGTCACCCTCCACAAAGAACGCCACTTTACTCAAATCCACGACCCTCGACCTTACAAACGACTGAAAAGGATACAACACGCCCGTACGTCCAAACTCACGTAACGGTGCAAGCACCTCAACCGCCTGCGTACAAGCCACATGAACAAACAGCCGCTTCTTACCCGCAACCCTTTTATTTCTCAATATCCCTGCCAATTGTTCCGCCATCTGAGCCAACACACCATCCTTTACCGCCAACACATACAAGTCCGCATCCGTCACTATACAGTCCAAGCTGGCAGTTGCCTGCACACCGCCTTCCAACCGTCCTGCCAACTGACAAGCGGACACCTCCGTACGGCTCCATACCTGAACTATCCCATGTCCCCTCTCTTGCAAACCTATGGCAAGCGAAACGGCTATATTGCCAGCACCTATAAAAACAACTCTCATCTTACTTATCAGCGGCAGTTTCTTCGGAAATCTTCGATATTGTTATTGTCCGTCTTTCCGGATTTTCCAACAACCTGCGGGTTATCTCGTCTTCCAGATAAGTCTGAACAGCCCTGCGGATAGGACGAGCGCCATACTTGGGATCGTATGCCTTCTCCAAGAGTAGTGCCTTAGCCTCGTCAGATACAACCAGACGATGGTTCTGCTCCTTCATCCGTCCTGCCAACCTGCCTATCTCAATATCCAGAATATCCTTCAACGTTTCCTTGGTCAGCGGACTGAATGAGATAATATCGTCCATTCGGTTGACAAATTCAGGCGGGAAAGTCTTGCGCAAAGCCTTGATCAATGTTGATTGAGCCGTTTCAGGAGTCAGTTCGCCCGAACTGAAACCGACACCGGCACCAAACTCCTGCAACTGGCGTGTACCTATATTGGAAGTCAAAATAATAATCGTGTTTCTAAACGATGTCTCTCTTCCCTGTCTGTCGGTCAGACGCCCCTCGTCCAACACCTGGAGCAGCACATTGAAAATATCCGGATGAGCCTTCTCTATCTCGTCCAACAGCACTACTGAATACGGGTGGCGACGGACAGCCTCCGTCAGTTTGCCGCCTTGATCGTATGCCACATATCCCGGAGGCGCGCCTACTAACAATGATGCCGTATGCTTCTCCGTATATTCGGACATATCCAACCTTATCATCGCCTCCTTTGACCCGAACAACTGTTCAGCCAGACATTGCGCCAAATAGGTCTTGCCCACACCGGTCGGACCAAGGAAGAAGAACGTACCAATCGGCCGCTTCGGGTCACGCAACCCCAAACGCGAACGCTGAATAGCCTGTACCACAGTCTTCACCGCCTTATCCTGCCCCTTGACGTGTATGCTCAATGTCTCATACAAGTCTTTCAACTGCTTGAACTCATTGGCGGCCACACGTGTTGCCGGCACACCCGACATCAGACTTATCACCTCCGCTATATCGTCAGCCGTCACCTCCGCACCTTTCTGTGCCAATGCGTGCTTGCGCGCTCCCGCCTCGTCCATTGCGTCAATAGCCTTATCCGGCAACGCCCGGTCTGTCAGATACCTGAGCGACAACTGAACACAAGCACGTAATGCATCGTCGGTGTAACGCACATCGTGATAAGCACCGTAAGGCTCACTCAAACGGCGAAGAATGGCCAGCGTCTCGTCCGATGACGGAGCCTCCACCATCAGTTTCTGAAAACGTCTCTCTAACGCTCCGTCCTTCTCAATCGACTTGCGATACTCGTCCACCGTTGTCGCACCTATACACTGCACCTCCCCACGGGCCAAAGCAGGCTTCAATATATTGGCAGCGTCCAGCGACCCCTGCGCATTACCCGCACCTATAATCGTATGAATCTCATCTATGAAAAGCAAAATCTCTTTATGACCGCGCAACTCGTTGAGAATATTCTGCATACGCTGCTCAAACTGACCGCGATAAGTAGTTCCCGCCACTATTGATGCCAACTGAAGCGACAATATGCGTTTGCCCTCCATTGAAGGTATCTTGCCGGCAGTTATCATCAGTGCCAACTGCTCCACTATGGCAGACTTGCCGACACCAGGCTCACCTATCAGCACAGGATTATTCTTCTTGCGGCGCGAAAGAATCTGCACCAGACGGGCTATCTCTTTTCCTCTCCCTACTACAGGATCCAACAAACCCTCACGCGCCTCCTTGGTCAAGTCACGACTATACTTGTCCAGCGACGGAGTGTTACCGTCATCTTTCTTCTTTTTCTTTGGAGTGATGCCACCGCCCATCAGTTGGGAGAAGAAGTCGTCCTCTGTGTCGTAAATATCACCGGAGTCCTGCGGTGTCTTTTGAGGTTTGGGCATCAGTTTCTCTATGCTCTCGTATGTCACATTATATGAGTCCTTCAGGAGCGTTGCCGGATAATTGATTCGCTCTCTCAATATAGACAGCAGCAAATGCTCCGACCCCACCTGCTTGGCATCATAGTCACCTGCCTCAATAGTGCATATACGCAGTATTCTTTGCGTTGTGCGGGAAAAAGGAATGTTCTGCCCCGCCTGCGACGGCGATACAAACAAGTGACTGTCTATATCGTGCTTCAAATCAGCAAAATTAAGTCCAGACTGCAGCAACAGTTGACTCGCCTTACAGTCGTCCACCCTCATTATTGCCAAAACCAAATGGTCAGGCATCACTTGCGCTGTTCCCAATCGCTCAGCCTCTTCACGTGCGTAACGGATAATTGTATTCAAACGTTCTGTATAGTCCATATATTACTTGTAAAAAACTTTTAATTTATCTCAACTTTCAACTTTTTTCAACTCTAATTGTAGAAATGGAATGCCAACCCCGCACGGAACACTCCCGGATTAGTAGGATAGTACGGCATTGAATAATATTTTCTGTTCATAAAACTTGCATTAAAATGCTGATACTGTGCGAAGAACCGCAAGTGTATCAACCTTACATAGAAACTTGCATATACGTTCATTCGCGGATAATTGCCCACCTGCATCTCGTCCTGCACTGCAAACTGTCCCAACGCAGCGTTCAGGTATGGAGCATAATAAAACGTGTTGTAACTCAAATCAACACCCAACTGCGCGTCCATCGCCTTGCGAAACCAACTGCCGTGATAATAAAGATTGTGATACAGCGTCACTGAAGGCAATGGCACAGCCGATGACGATGAGTACTGATACACCACCCTGTTATCCAAATTGACCCACGGGGTTGTTATGTTGGCGGTCAAGTCTGCCGCCACCACACTCACTGCCTTATCCATTTGCTGCGGACCGCCCAGACCGGCAAAATATATCATATTCTGTACCGTTTCATACCACACCGACAACCTCGGCACAAACCATCGCATCGGATACGCCACTTCGCCACCCACGCGATAACGATAGAGTTTCTTAAAGTCGTTATCCCACTTGTAGTGAGTGCTGTAATAATGCTGCAAAAAGTAGTCCGGTGTCTCGTTCCTCACAAATCCCCTTGCATCTACCGTCAGACTATCCTCACCAATCTTAAATCCTAACCCCACCTTGCCGTTAACCGCAAACTCGCCCAATTTGCGGCCCAGTACGCACACCTCCCCATCCACCTGGTAGCGGATATAATTGCCTTTTTTTTTGTGAATTGCTCCGCCAACAAAGACATTGTTCGACCATTTTTCCCTTGGTTCGATATTAGCGTGCCTTTGCACCTCATCTCTTGCCCAAGCCGTTATGCCAAAACGCAAATGCCGGTTGAATGCCTCCTCAAAAGTCACAGACAAAGTATTGTTAATCGTCAAAGCTGCAGCAGTGTCCGATCCCAGCCTGCCTTCATTGTACTTATTCTCATAGAATGTCTGCGTAGTGTCTTTCTCTATGTACCTCTTTGTAGCATCGCTCGTCTCAAAAACGTGTCTGAAAGTCATCACCGGCACCTCTACCGAGTCAGCAGTCATGGCAGTTATGCTGTAGTGATGGTTCAAATAACCCGACAAGTACCTGTATCCAGACATTCCGACCAATCGTACAGGCATATCTTCCGTTTCCATATTCTTGTTCTGCAAGTCAGCAGGGTTCATCAAACCGCCGTTCTCAAAATTGGACATCTGATTGAAAGTGAACGCACCGTACAGCGTATAATTTTTGCCGTCATACGAGCCGAACACCGAACCGTTGAAGGTCTTGCCTGACTGATTCTTATAGTGACCAGCATCGTCCAAGTAGTTCATAACCGTACCAAGATTAAGGCGCTTATTGATATTGCCCGTAAAATCAAAACCTAAATCGTGCTCCTCGTGATAAGTGGTGAACCCGCGTTTGTAACTGATATTTGAATAGGGAGTGGTAGTGTTGCAGAATCTTACATCACGCGATGTTATAGTATAGATATCGTACGCGTTACCGAACAGGAAATCTGTCTTTTGTGTCCGCTGAAAGTACAAAGCCGACTGCGATGGCGACACCAGACTGCCGTTCGTATGGTTGAGTGGCGAACAGTCGTACTGCACATTGCGCATGGGGAAATTCAAGAAAGACGAGTCAACCTTCTGACTGTCGGGCAGTTGTACCTCATCGGTAAAAGACCAAGCCCTAACCACTGTTTTAGGCAGGCGAATCTTGGCAGACACCGCCAACGGCATCAGCAGCAACAACAACCATACTGTCTTTCCCAATCCTGACATCAAGCCTCTTTCGCCGTTTTCCGCTTACTTCTGCTCTTCAACGCCTCGTTCTCCTTCTCAAGATTGTGAATAGTCTTGAGAAGGCTGTTCAGTTCTTCGTTCTCTATTGACGTAGGATACTGCTCCTCAACCCTTTGCAAAAAGTCAGACAAGATATTAGTATAGTTAATGAAGGCATCATAAGGCGACTCATAACCGTTCAAGCCTTGTGACTTGTAGTTCATATCGCTCATATAAGTCACATCCTGCAGCAGTAGCCAGTCCGTTCTCAGCGTCACGTCCGTACACATTCTCACCCGCTCTGCCACGCTGTACAACTGACGCAAAGCCTCCTGCTGCAAATCGTTGCCGGTAAACTCGCTCAGGTCCTTTGCCTCACCCGCCCACGTCAGCGGATAAGGCGAACTGAGCAATGGTTCAGCCTTCAGTTTCTTCGCCGCCTCCGAAGGAGTCATAAAGCCGACTCCCTGCTCTATCGCATAATAAGGCACAGCCTTCAAGAACTCAAAAATACCTGTTTCGGCAGTCTGTCGCATACCGAAGGTTTCCGCCCCCATCCAGACATTCACTATCTCTTCACTATCTGGCAAATTCGTTATCTCACTCACGAAACGCTGCGCGTCCATCGGATAACCGGCATAACTGCGGTCGGAGAAATGGAAAGACAATGCATCGGACAATGCCATATTCCGCAGCAGCACCACCTGTTTGCCTTTTATCGGCGTATGATACAGACAGTTAGCCGTCTGCCACGACAATATATGTTTGGCTCCTTCGGTCATCAACGTCTTATAACCTGCCGCATACAGCCGTTCAGCCATCTCATCGGAGTAGAGCAGTTCGGCATTCCATACGCACCCGCTCGTCACTCCGAACAAATCCTTCACCTTCTCCGCCTGACGGCGCAATTGATCCTCCAATTCGTTCTCGTCATACTCACCTGCCAGCGAGTAACTGTAAGGGATTGCCACTATCTCCACGCACCGTGTGTCCACCATCTGTCTGAGACGGTCAATCATCTCCGGGGCGTACTGCTCCAACAAGTCCAAAGTTGTTCCGGGAACAGCGACAGCGCAGCGAAACCTGCTCTTACTCAGCCTGATCATCTCCAATAAAGTCTCGCTCAACGGCATATACGAATGCTCCACGACCTGACGTACAGCCTCCTCAGAAGCCATATCGTCCGAGTAATAATGATCCTGACCGATGTCAAAGAAACGGTAACGACGCAACCTGTAAGGTATATGCATCAGAAAACCAAAACAAAGATTCTTCATACACTATTGTATTTACAACGCGCAAAAATACAACACGATTTTTATATCTGCAAAAAAACTTTGCCTATTAAAAAATCAGCCGTACTTTTGCTGCGTCTTAACGGTATGCGACCGCCTTTGGTCGCAATAAAAGGAAGTCACACACTAACAACCTACACTATGGAATACAAAATACAGACCATCGGCGTACTCACCTCCGGCGGTGACGCGCCCGGCATGAACGCGGCGGTACGCGCTGTCACCCGAGCCGCATTGTACAACAACATCCGCGTCAAAGCCGTCTATCGCGGCTACAAAGGCCTTATGGACGGCGAAGTGGCGGAGTTCACAACCCAGAACGTCAGCGGCATCATCCAGCGCGGAGGCACCATCCTCAAGTCCGCCCGAAGCGAGGAGTTCAAGACCCCCGAAGGCCGCAAGCGCGCCTACGACACCATCGTCCGCGAGCAGATTGACGCACTCATCGTCATCGGCGGCGACGGCACGTTCACCGGCGGCCGCGTCTTCGCGCAGGAGTACAACATACCCGTCATCGGCATCCCCGGCACCATCGACAACGACCTGTGGGGCACTGATGCCACCATCGGCTACGACACCGCCCTCAACACCATTGTCGATTGCGTGGACAAACTGCGCGACACCGCCACGAGCCACGAGCGCGTGTTCCTCGTCGAGGTGATGGGACGCGACGCGGGCTTCCTCACCCTCAACGCAGCCATTGCGGCAGGCGCGGAGGCTGCCGTCATACCTGAACGCGCCACCGTGGCGGAGCAGATAGAGACAGCCATCGGACAAGGCAGACGCAAGTCGAAGAACAGCAGCATCGTCCTCGTGCAGGAGCATGCCGTTGAGGGAGGCGCGCTCGCTGTCCAACAGGAGATTGAGAAGACCCATCCCGAATACAACGTCCGCACCACCATTCTCGGACATCTGCAGCGCGGCGGCAGACCTTCCGCCAAAGACCGCATCCTCGCCTCGCGCATGGGATGCGCCGCCATCCAGGCACTGCTGGACGAGCAACGCAGCATCATGGTCGGCATACAGAACGACGAGATAGTCTATGTGCCCCTCACCAAAGCCATCCGCACCAAGAAAGATATCAAGGCGGACACGTGGCACGCCATGCAGATACTGTGCATATGATCCATTTCGAATGTGACTACGAGGAGGGCTGCGCACCGGAGGTGCTGCAAGCCTTCATCCGCACCAATATGG
Organism: Paludibacteraceae bacterium; assembly: GCA_024683975.1. Classification (GTDB taxonomy): domain Bacteria; phylum Bacteroidota; class Bacteroidia; order Bacteroidales; family Paludibacteraceae; genus Colicola. The sequence continues at coordinate 1,650 of JAIKXR010000065.1, read as the reverse complement.
AGCAGACCGTCGGCTACGGTCTCGACCCCTACTCACTCCAAGCCAAGCAAGTGATAGCCGAGTTGTGCGGGCTGACCGCCGGCGGACAGGGCGAGCCGCTGTGGCGCGAGCAGGAAACAGCGGGCGCGGTTCATTTCCTCGTGGGCGGCACACAGACCAACACGGTGGTCATCAACTACCTGCTTCGCCCGCACCAAGGAGTCATTGCCGCCGACTGCGGGCATATCAACGTCCACGAGACAGGTGCCATCGAACATTCGGGTCACAAAGTTCTCGCCCTGCCCACCGAAGACGGACGGCTGACCGCGCAGCAGGTGCAGGACGCGCTTCTTCAGCATCTCTACGACCCCAATATAGAGCATACCATCCAGCCCGGCATGGTCTATCTGAGTTTCCCGACAGAAACGGGAATGATCTACTCCAAAAAGGAGTTGGAAGCCATCTCCGCCGTCTGCAGACAATACCGTGTCCCGCTCTATATTGACGGCGCTCGGTTAGGCTACGGGCTGATGTCACCGCAGGCGGACATCACTCTGAAAGAACTGGCATCGCTCTGCGACCTCTTCTACATCGGCGGCACCAAGCAGGGCGCGCTCTTCGGCGAAGCGCTCGTCATCTGCAACCCGCTCTACCGCAAGGACTTCCGCTATTTCATCAAGCAGAGCGGGGGTATGCTCGCCAAGGGGCGGCTGCTCGGGCTGCAGTTCCTGACGCTCTTCACGGACGACCTCTACTGGCGGCTCTCCCGCCACGCGGTCACACAGGCGCTGCGCATACGGCAGGCGCTGACGGACAAGGGCTATCCGCTGTCAGTGGACAGTCACACCAACCAGCAGTTCACTGTTTTTTCCAACGAGCAGTTGGAGCGGTTAGAGCGGCTGTTCCACTTCTCGGTCATCGAACGGACAGACGCGGACCACACCGCCGTGCGCATCTGTACCGACTGGGCGACAACCGATGAGAACGTCACGCAGCTGATTAACGCGCTGTAAATTGGTTTCAATTTTCAAATTGCAAATTTCAAGTTTTTATAAGGGCCGATGCCTGAATATCCGCCCTATAGTCCCAACCAATACGTCAAAGATCACTTGCAGTTTGTGTGCGGTTTGTCTGCTGCCGCCCCGCCGTTCCGCAGCGCAATGTTGCGGCAAGCGTCGTACATAGGTGATGGCACTCTGTTACACGAACAGAAACAGAAAAAAGAAAACATCCTGTACGATAGATGTCCCTTCCCGTCCTTATCCGCCTGTGCACAAGGCGGATAACACGTCTGACTGCCACTTGTAATACGCCTCACGGCGTGAGCCATTTCCACTGAAATTACGTTCAAAGATAATACATTTTCGGGCAAAATGCAATACCTTCTTAAGAAAAGTAAACTCTTTTTTCGACTTTATTAGGAAATAAGGCATAAAAAAGTTGTTCCATCTTAACAAACGGCAATTTTTTATGATATAACACCCCTATTCGGTCTAATGACCGATTGGGTTAGTGTAAAAATGTCGCTATTACTGCACGGATTCTTCTGAAAAAAAAAGCACTCGCGTAACCGATGAATAAAGGGATGAAGGCACTTTGTGAACAGGCAATGAACGACGAATGAAAGACGAATGAATGACGAAAGAACAGGAACGCCGCTAATTATGACAA
>JAIKXR010000060.1 GCA_024683975.1 Paludibacteraceae bacterium | reverse complement strand
TGATTATTCTCGCAACAGCATTTCTAAAGTAGTTGTTGTTTATGGAGATCAATGGGATAATCATGTTATCACCGGTATTGAATCCATTGACACAGGTTCCAAATTTGATGTTAATGTATTGAAAACCCGAAGAATCCATTTGGATGGTGCATTCCGTACCGCCGAAGAGCAGCAAAAGGCGGCAGCTCCTGCTCAATCGTCCGGCAATGGCGCTAAGGATTTTTTTGCAGGTATGGGAAACACATTCAAAGGTATGGGAAATGGAATAGTTTCCAAACCCGATCCACTAACCCAACAACTGTTGACTGAATATATTAACAACAATAATGTTGGTAAAGAAATCTTTGACTATGTGTTGATGGTGGACAACAATGGTCGTTTTCATTATGACATAATGGTAGAACGCAGCCGTTGGAATGCAAAAGATGAAGATGTCCAGTTGGATAATGCTTCTCAAGTAAAGCGAATGGATTCACAGGGGGAGGCTCTTTTAGCCAATAGTTACATTATCGTTTTTGATGCCAAAGATCCTAGAGTCGGTGATACTACAGACAAGAATGGAAACAAGAAACCGCTATACATGGCTAATGTTACCGGATATGTCTTTATGATAGATAGCGCAGCGGATGTTATCGGCAATATCGTCCATAATATGTGGATTAATGATGGTGAGGATATTAATACCATAAACTATAAACGTGAATTGTATCGCAATGTGCATATTCCGATGGTATGTGTTGCGGCACAATCCGAAAGTGCATCTTCTGAGGAATCAATGCAAAAAGCGATTACGAAATCGTATGATGGCGTACTCCGTAAATTAGAGAACAAAATCTCTGCATGGGCAGTATCAGCCACTCCTGAAGAAGTTCGTCCTTATATAACTGCAAAGATTGGTAAAAAGGAAGGATTAAAGAACGCTCAACGTTTCAAGATTTATAAAAATTTTGAAACAAAAAATAACGAAGGACGCGATACTACTTACACTAAGAAAGTGGGATATGCTCGTGCAACTGTAATCAATGACAATGAGGAAGTTGCAACTGGAAATACAGGAGTTTCATATTTCTATCAAATATCAGGTGGAAGGATGAAAGGTACGGAATTCTTGAAGCAAAGCAACGATATCAAACTTGGTGTCAGCATTGATTATAACTATAATGGACTTGGTTGGGAAAAACAAAAGATATTTGGTTCATTCTCAATGGCAGATGTCACCTTTGATTATCTTGCTTACATGCATAAAAACGGTATCAGCCATTATGGTAGAATAAATGTTGGTTACGATATTCTTACAAATAAGATGCTCAAGAATGGTCTTATTGCCGCCAACACCGGAATGACTGAAGCACAAGCAGAAAGTACTCTTCAAAACACATGGTTAGAGAAGGGAGATTCGTTTGTTAACGTTTCCATAGGTTATGCTTGCGGTTTAAAAGTAAAACAAATAGTGGAGTTCCAACCTATGATTAATGTGGGTGTGGATTTACCCATACTCCACACAAAGGTAGATTTAACAAAAGAGCAGAAGAAGACGAACTATGGTGTGTTTATTGACCCTGCATTGCGTATTGTATTCAATTGCGGCTACCCGTTCCAACTCTTTGTTCAAGGAGATTATTCCTATATGATAATGGAGGGAGCAACCTACAAAGCGATTAACAACGATTTGAATGCGTGCGGACACAAACGTGATATGGGCCTTGGCGTGGCTGCCGGTGTGAAGTGGACATTCTAATAGCAAATAATTAACTTTACGACTGCCGCATGTAGCATGCGGCAGTCGTAAAAATTCAGTATTTACAATGAAAAAATTATTTTCTTATATACTGGTAGCCTGCATGGCATTGCCGGTATTTGCTGCAAAAGAAAAACACGCAGCTGTCTTTGAAGACCCGCAAGCATACTCTTGCGTTTTTATCAATGTGGCTACTGCCGGTACTAAAAACGTAAAAGTATCCGGTGAAGCAAAGAAAAAAGATGCAGCTATTGAGCGTGCCGGGATGAATGCCATCCATGCTGCTATTTTCCAAGGATTACCTGGCGGAAGCAATGGACAACCCACTCCTGCTCTTTACCCATCTACTCAACCTTCTGCAGATCACATGAAGTATTTTGACGATTTCTTCAATAGCGGACAATACACGAATTATATCACCCAAGTAGCTAATCCTTCTGGAAAAGATATGACTGAAATAAAAGGAGGACTTCGCGTAAAGGTGGAGATTCAAGTGATGTTCGACAAACTGAGAAGTGACCTTGTCGCAGCCGGTATCATTAAGGGAATTGCTGACGCGTTAGAAGGTGCTAAAAATCCGACTATCATGATTTTTCCGGATGATGATTGGTGCAAAGCAAACAAATATGTCATGGACGACGATCCTAAGACCGTAGATTACGATAAAGCATTAGCGGATGTTAATATGAAGGATCTTATCAACGAGTTCGATAACTTCATGAGGACTGTCGCAAATTTCCCTACAGAACGTTTGGATGCCACTCTCAAGGACTATCGGAATGAAAAAGCATGGGCCGCAGCAGACGAAATGGATGACGGTGAAGGTAATGCAGGCGGTGCACGTGAAATGCTCGCATCAGCAGCAAGTGCTGATATTGTGATTGCATTCTATCCTGAAACACGCATGGATGCCGGTAAGCAATATGTGGTTTTCAGAATAAGTGCTATTGATGTTAGTACAAACAAGTCCGTATATAGCATGTCCGCACAGGGAACAGCTACTTATGGTAGTGGTCAGATGGTGAACCAGCTTAAAGAAGCCATTCTTAATGTTAAAGATGAATTCCTCAGTTCACTCCAAAGTACTTTTAATGATATGCAAAAGAAAGGTCGCGAAGTCCGAATTACACTTAAGCGTAAAGAAAGCTGTCCGATTAATTTTGCCAAGCGGTATGATGGAGTTCCTTTGTCAGAGTGGATTGAGGATTGGTTACAAACGAAAGTGCAAACACCTGGATTTACTGCAGGAAAGAATACTGCTAATAAACTGAGTTATAAACAAATATTTATTCCGCTCTTCAAAGAGAAAACGAATCATATTACAGGCGAAGTGTTGCGCCAATCTCAAAGTGCTGGCGATTTCGCTAATGAATTAGCTGACTTTATTACAGAACAGACAGGACAACCTTGTCGGGTAGATGCCCGCAGTATTGGATATGCGGTTATCACACTTGGCCAAGATGATTCTCTCTCTGATGAATAATAATTTACAAATCATTTTGTTATGAGAAAATACATTATAATGGTCATTGCTTGCCTTATGGCAAGCATGACCTTTGCCCAGAATCAAACCCAAACCATGGATGATGCTGCGCGCATAGCGCTATCTGCATACATGGATCCTTCATCCTCTATTCCAAATAACGCAAAGAAGACGCTGATAGACCGCATGCAGAAAATCATCACAAAAAATGGTATGGGATCTGTAAAGAACACGCGGTTTATTATGACCGCAAATGTTCGCGAACTCAATTTGGAAAAAAGCGAGACGGCTCCGGTGATTTACCTTTACAATCTGGAAGTTAATTTCTACATTGGAGATGGAATAGATGGAACTTTGTTTTCTAATTGCTCTTTGGAAGTAAATGCGGCTGGGGACTCAAAGGAAAAAGCCTATATGGCTGCCTTAAAGAAAATAAAAGCATCTAATCCACAATATCAGGCATTTATTGAAGAAGGAAAAAAGAGAATCGTGGATTATTACACCGCAAAATGTGACTTTATCATAACTCAGGCCCAAACGAAAGCAAAGAATCAGGATTTCGATGCAGCTCTTGCTGAATTAATGCAAGTTCCGGATGTGTGCAAAGAGTGTTATGACAAATGTATGGCTGCAGCCCAACCTATCTATCAGGAGAAGATTAATCAGGACGGAACAAAACTGTTAGCTGAAGCCCGTGGTGTATGGTCTGCCGGACAAGATGTTGCCGCTGCAGAAGCGGCAGCAGCGATCTTGGCGCAGATTAATCCCCAATCTACCGCATTTGCCGGAGCAGAGTCCTTAAATGCCGAGATTGCTAAACGGGTCAAGGAACTTGACAAGCGCGAATGGGATTTCCAACTTAAGCAGCAAAAAGATCAAGTTGATTTAGAAAAAGCATCTATAAAAGCAATCCGCGATATCGGTGTCGCATATGGCGAAAATCAACAGCCTACAACATACAATGTTGTTTGGTGGTAATCAAAGCATGTGTGTTTTCTACAAGCGGATACAATGTAAGGAACATAAGAACAATATACAAAGGATACCAGCGGGCATTCGCAAGAATTGCCCGCTGCTTTGTATACTATTATTTCTCATAGCAGCACAAAAGAACAGCAAAAAATCGAAATATACGAATGAGTTTGGTAATTAGGACAAAAGAGTGTATCTTTGCGCGGTCAGTTTTTTGCCATGGGGATAGCGTAATAGCGAGAGTACGGGAGGAGAGGAGTAAAAAGTAAGAAAGACAAAAACAAATAAAAAAAGAAAATATGCCTTACATTAAGATTAAGTCATTTCCAAAAGACGCAGAAACAAAGAAGAAGGTTGTAGAAGCCATCAACCAAGTTTTTCTTGAACATTGGGGCTGTCCTGCCGAAGCCATCAGCATCTCGCTGGAGGAGGTAAAGCCTGAAAACTGGGCGGAGGTGGAAAAAAACGAGGTTGCCCCCAATGCGGACAAGATGCTGATACAAAACGGAGTGAAGAAATACTGACGTTTTGAAGAGACTACACAAATAGAAATACTAACAGATATGAAAAAAACGATAATGACTATGGCACTTGCCACGACTATGCTGGCTGCGACGGCGGCAACCAATCCGTTCTTTGAATACAAGAACTGGAAGACACCACACGGGACGTATCCATTCGATGAGATTCATGCAGAGCATTTTATGCCCGCCTTTGATGAAGCGATGAAACGCGGATTGAAAGAGATAGACGATATAGTGAACAATCCTGCGATCCCGACTTTTGCCAATACAATAGAGGCATACGAGTCATCGGGCGAGATGCTGTCTATTGTGGCAGGCTGTTTCTACAACCTGACCAATGCGGAAACCAACGACACACTGCAACAGATAGAGATGGAACTGAGTCCGAAACTGTCAGAATACTCATCTACCATCAGACTGAACGAAGGATTGTTCAAACGCATCAAAACTGTTTATGACCAGAGAGACAGACTCAGACTGAACAAGGCTCAATACAAGTTGTTGGAAGACATATACGAGGGTTTTGCCAATAACGGGGCAAACCTGAATGAGGCAGACAAGAAGACTTACAGAGAGCTGACAGCCAAACTGAGTCAGCTGACGTTGCAGTTTGGTCAGAACGTGCTTAAAGCCACAAATGCGTGGTCTATGCAACTGACGGACGAGTCGTTACTCGCCGGACTGAACAGCGACACCAAGATTATACTGCGTCAAAACGCCGAGCAGAAAGGTTTGGACGGATGGGTGCTGAACCTCAAACCTACAACATATATCCCCGTGATGCAGGACCTTGACAACAGAGATATACGCCGTGAGTTATATATGGCATCTGCATCCAAATGCGTTGGCGGCGAATATGACAACACGGGGCTGATTGTGGAAATAGTGAATACACGACTGGCTTTGGCCCAACTGTTCGGCAAGGAGACATACGCACAAAAATCGCTGTATAAGACAATGGCAGATACGCCTGAAAACGTTTATAATCTGCTCAATCAGCTGCGTGACGCATATATGCCTGCGGCATTGGAAGAGGTAAAAGAACTGGAGCAATACGCGAGGGAACACGGTCTGTATGCACAGTTACAGCCGTGGGACTGGAGCTACTACAGCAAGAAACTGAAACAAGAGAAATACAGTATCTCTGACGATGAATTAAAACCGTACTTTGAATTGGAGAACGTGAAGAAAGGCGTGTTCGGATTGGCAGAACATCTGTATGGACTTAAATTCAAAGAAAACAAGAAGATACAAGTGTACCATCCCGAGGTGACAGCCTACGAGGTTTATGACGAGAAAGGCAAATTTTTAGCTGTTTATTATGCCGATTTTCATCCTCGCGAGGGCAAGAGAGGCGGTGCGTGGATGAACGATTTTCAGTCTCAATATATAAAGAACAAGAAAGACCATCGTCCGCATATAGTCAATGTGATGAACTTCACACGCCCTGTTGTGTCAGACAATCCGTCAGAATGCAAGCCCGCACTGCTGACATACGATGAGGTACGCACTTTCTTGCACGAATTCGGTCACGGTTTGCACGGAATGATGACGAGATGCCAGTATGCGTCACAGAGCGGAACAAATGTGCCACGCGATTTCGTGGAGCTGCCATCACAGTTCAATGAGAATTTTATTGACGAGAAGGAGTTTCTTGACACCTTTGCCAAGCACTATGAGACAGGCGCAAGTATGCCACAGGAGTTGATAGACAAGATGCACGCTTCGCAAACATACCATGCAGCCTACGGTTGCGTCAGACAGTTGAGTTTCGGCTACTTAGATATGGCATGGCATAGTTTGAAAGAGCCGTTTGCAGTAAATGAGAGTATCGGTACAACAGAGTCAGTATGCAGGTTCAGCGATGAAGCGATGAGACAGGTGCAAGTGATGCCGACAGTTTACGGCACACAGATGGCGACATCGTTCACACACATCTTTTCAGGCGGTTATGCAGCAGGTTATTACAGCTACAAATGGTCAGAACTGCTTGATGCAGACGCGTTCTCAGTATTCAAAGAGGCACAGAAAAAGAACGGCTCAATCTTTGACAAAAAGGCTGCCAAACTGTTTCGCGAGAATATTCTGGAAAAAGGCGGAACAGAGAAATCAATGGACTTGTACCGCAAGTTCCGTAGCGGTGAACCGACTATCAACGCTCTGTTAGAAAGAGACGGAATAAAGGCAAAGGTAATAAAGTAAACAACTGATTTACAGCACTAACCTTTTAGTATCTTTTTGAATGAAAACCATACTCCCCGTCTTCGGCACACGGCCGGAAGCCATCAAGATGGCGCCGCTGGTAAAACACCTGCAAGCAATGCCGGAGCAGTTCAAGACCGTGGTCTGCGTAACGGGACAGCACCGGCAGATGCTGGACCAGGTGCTGGATATCTTTGACATCCGTCCCGACTACGACCTCAACATCATGCGTCCCAACCAGGACCTGTATGACATCACCGCCCGCGTGCTGACGGACATGCGGGACGTACTGAAAGCCGTGAAACCCGATATCGTGCTGGTTCACGGCGATACGACCACCTCTACAGCCGCAGCCTTAGCCGCTTTCTACCAACAAATACCTGTCGGGCATGTGGAAGCAGGTCTCCGTACCTATAATGTATATAGTCCGTGGCCTGAGGAAATGAACCGCCAGCTGACAGGCAGAATAGCCACCTACCATTTCGCCCCCACCCCGTTGGCACAACAACACCTGCTGTCCGAACACACAGACGAAAAGCGTATTATCGTCACAGGCAACACGGTGATAGACGCATTGCAAATGGTAGTCCGGCGACTGCACGAAGATAACTCATTGAGAGACACGGCGTGTCGTGAGCTGCTTGACTTCGGTTATGACATCCGCCGGACGGACAAGGGGAAGAGACTGATACTCATCACGGGTCACCGGCGTGAAAATTTCGGAGACGGGTTCCTGCATATCTGTCATGCCATCAAGAACGTTTCAGAGCGTTACCCCGACACGGACTTTGTCTATCCCGTCCATCTCAACCCCAATGTGCGCAAGCCTGTATTCGATATCTTAGGTAACGGCACGACAGACAACGTCTTCCTGATAGAGCCCCTGCAATACCTGCCATTCGTAGTGATGATGGAGCGTTCGTATCTGATACTGACGGACTCGGGCGGCGTGCAGGAAGAAGCGCCCGGATTAGGCAAGCCCGTTTTGGTAATGCGCGACACAACGGAACGTCCCGAAGCGGTGGATGCCGGCACAGTGCGGTTAGTTGGTACGGACCAGACAGCCATCGAACAAGGCATCATCAGCCTGATGGAGAACAAAGACCTCTACCGGCAGATGAGTGAAGCCGTCAATCCTTACGGCGATGGCAAAGCCTGCGAACGGATAGCGAACTTCCTGACAAACATATAGACGATGATACCCAAGATTATACACTACTGCTGGTTCGGCGGTAAAGAAATTCCCGAATTGGCAAAGAACTGCATAGCGAGCTGGAAGAAGTACCTTCCCGAATACGAACTGCGACTGTGGAACGAAGAGACGTTCGACCTTGATTTGTACCCTTACGCCCGCGAGGCATACGACAACCGCAAGTTCGCGTTCGTGACGGACGTGGTGCGGCTGTGGGCATTGGAGAAGTTCGGCGGCGTTTATATGGACACCGATGTGGAGATACTCCGTCCGTTAGGGGACCTGATGGAACTGCCCGCGTTCACAGGCTACGAAGCCAGTATGGCGAACGCCCCCGTGACAGGTCTGATGGCCAGCGCGGCACACGGGGTATGGGTAACCGAGCAACTGGCTTACTATGACGGCAAGCATTTTGTCAACGAGGACGGCACGCTCGACCTGACACCCAACACCGTTCCGATAGCGCATATTATGCAGGAAGGCGGCTTTGTTATTGACGGCAAATACCGGGTCTATAAGGACGATATGCACGTCTTCCCCGTAGATTATTTCTGCCCTCTGACCAGTACCCGCGTCCTCAAACTGACCAAGAACACCTACTGCATCCACCATTTTGCAGGGAGCTGGGTGGAAAAGACCCGCACACAAATCATCAAAGGGTGGGTCATTGACCACCTTATCGGACGGCGGATGACAGACAAGATTGTGCAACTCAAACGCAGACTGAAAGGCAAAACCGTTTCACAATGATTACATTCGACATCTACACCTCCCTGTCCGGCAACGAAGCGGAAGGGACAGAACAGGCGGTCATGCCCTCTCTTATAGAGGAGGAGCGCGGAAAAGTGGAACGGTGGCTGCGTAGAGTGGCTGCCGGTTACGGTTTCCGTGTAGGCGAACTCCACTATCTCTTCTGCACCGACGGTCAGGAACTGGCGGTGAACAGGCAGTTCATCGGTCACGATTACTACACCGACATAATCACTTTCGACTATTCCACTCCCTCCGTGCTGTCGGGGGACGTTTTCATTTCCGTCGATACCGTCCGCTCCAATGCCGAAGAACTCGGAACAGGCTTCAACAACGAACTAAAACGCATCCTCGTCCACGGCCTGCTTCACCTCACCGGCCAGGACGACAAGACACCCGAAACGAAGACGCAAATGACCGCCAAAGAGGAAGTTGCATTAGCGCAGTACTGAAACACGCAAAACTGATGACGGACAGCACGAACCCCATGCTGTCCGTTTTTTTTATTTTGAGGCGGAGGAGGTGATTTAGGCTGTTTTTTCTGTATCAATCTACGGGTGATACAAATTGTCGGGCTTTGCGGGATGGAGAAAACATTGAGCGGATGAAAAGTCTGCAAGGCCAACCTTCGCAGAATCAAAAAAAAGAGATTATCTGTTGAAATGTGGCAATTGAATATGTGATTTCAACACGTTATCGGGTTATTTTGGCGGATTATCTGTTGAAATCTGCGTTTTTTTAACACTTTTCATTTGATTATTGGAATTATCTTCGTCGCGGAGAGTCGGTCAGCCAAAACATAGACCGTATGTTTTTCGCACAAGACGCGCCTTTACAGAACGAATACGACGCATTATACCGCTCTTTGTTCAAAAGACCTGACATTTATATGCAAATAGTGGAAGCATTGACCAAACATCGCGCCGGTCTGCTTCGAGAGCAGATTCTGAAGGCGACAGGTGCGGATGACAACGAAGTGTTTCAGCGTGCATTGCGCGAACTGGAACAATGTGGCTTTATCCGCAAATACAACATGTTTGATTACAAGGCGAAGAATGCGTTATACCAACTTATTGACAACTTCACATTATTCCATTTTCAGCATATCGCCACCAATATACCCCAAGATGAACACTATTGGTCAGACATGCGGTTTTCCGGAAGATATAACGTATGGGCGGGGTTGGCATTCGAGCGTCTGTGTCTGTTGCACTCACAACAGATAAAACAATCGCTGGGCATATCAGGAATACAATGCAACGTCTATTCATGGACGTACATGCCGAAAGGCGGTGCAGATGACAGCAGTTTTCAGATTGATATGCTGATTGACCGCATTGACCGCATCGTCAATATATGCGAGATGAAATATGCGGACGAAGAATATGTGATGAATGCCGATGAAGACCGCCGTCTGCGTCAGCGCATTTCGCGTTTCATAGAACATACACGAACGCGGAAAGCGGTTCATCCTGTACTCGTTACCACTTACGGACTGTCACGAAACGGGTATGCATCTGTTTTCCAGCATATCATCACATTGGATGATCTGTTCAGATAGTCGCTCCTTAAATACATTTCAACTCGCAGAATACGAATAAAATATATACAATTTTTCTTGTCTGTATCAACAAACTTTTGTACCTTTATCCCCGAAAACCTTGCAGAAAAAGGAAGATATATGATAGGGGAATCGCCATCTCGGATAGAGCCGGAGTCGTTCCGTCCACAGTTGTCCAGTTTCATAGACATAAGCCACGAGTTGGTTCTGCTGTCAGAAAAGACAGACTGGTCGTACTTTGAAAAAGCGTTCGGTACGTTGTATTCGGGAAAGGGCAAACCAGCCTTGCCGATACACTTTATGGTCAGTTGCCTGATGCTGAAGCACCTTTATAATCTTAGTGATGAGACATTGGCGAAGACGTGGGTGCGCGATCCGTACATGCAGTATTTCTGCGGTCGGGCGTTCTTTGAACACAGGTTTCCGTGTGACCCGAGTGGGGTCACCTGCAAAACCCTGTGTTTCGTAAATTATAGTTTTATTTAATGTAGACCATCGTTATTGGTACAATTTTTGTTGTCTCCATAGTCGATGGGCAACGCTTATAAATTATTAGTATCTTACATTCTCCCGAAGGAGATAAGTGAGTCTTTTGACTTGGTTAATGTAGCAGAAGAGAAGCTACGCGGTAAGGATCGTATTATGTTGCATCTCTACCTTGATGAGAAGGCGACACCTCCTGATGACAGGACGGATTTAAAGCCTAACGGTTTTTATCCGGAGTCCAATGT
>JAIKXR010000059.1 GCA_024683975.1 Paludibacteraceae bacterium | reverse complement strand
CTAACGCTTCTGCCGAATCATTAAATTCAAAGATCAAAGAGTTTCGAGCGCAATTAAGAGGGGTGGTAGATGTTCCGTTTTTCTTATATCGTCTCTCAACTATTTATGCATAACACAGCCACAGGAAATCCCCGGTGACCCGATATTCGGCAGCAAAATGCCGCATATACTTGAGATTACGTTCGGAATAGCCATCATCATCAGGGAAACGATGACGCAAATCTATGGAGAGTTGTTTTATGACTTGCGCACCCCAGCCTAATTGCCCTTGCTTCTGTAGAATATCGTTGCTACTGCATCTTTTGATTGCGGCGCAAACTCATGCGTAAGACCCCACGATGTAGGAACTGCTTGCATCTCAAAATAAGTCAGAATGTGTACCTGTTCGCTCTAATGAGATAATTCTCACGACTTCGCGCTTGTCGTATATCAAAAGCCAATCCGGCTCTATATGGCATTCGTGATAGCCACGATAGTTTCCTTTGAGAATATGGTCATGACATCTTTCCGGCAAAGGTTCATCATTACTTAACAATGCGACTATTGAAAGCAGTTTTTCAATGTCAAGCCCTCTGCGGATTGCCAATTTTATATCCTTGTCAAACTTACGCGAAGTCTTAATATCGTACACACTCATAAGGCTCTCATCGCATTAGCAAAATCATCAAATGAAGAATAGGATGTAACACCGATACCTTTTCTTGATTCTTCAATGGCTTGCATGGTTTCATCATTAAGATACTCGCCCGTTTCAGGATCATACAAACGAACTCGTTCTTTGGCAGGTGCCGCTGCTATGTGCCAGCCCATTCTTTGAATGAGTTGTTTGAATATTTTTGTATCTATTGACGGAACAGACACCGTAAAACTTTGATGGTCTATTTGTAATGTATTCATATCGTTAAGTTTTTTTTGAATTGTCACAAAAATTATGCCGCTTTCGACATATTCATTGGACAATGTTTTACATAAATTTGACAGCAAAAGTACTAAAAATTTAGCGTATATGCAAATAAAAATGCAGATTATTGCAAAATCCTGCCTTTTGCATTTTTTTTGTTTAGGGCGCAAAGGTAAGGCGGGAAACTGCCAAAACTTGTCAGTGGGTGGATTTTTGTGCATTTTTACGCATTCTGCTCTTTGGCGAGGGTGGAGATGATGAAGCCGTAGAGGGTGGTTGGGGGCTTGGGGGTGCGTTTATTGGCGGGGCGGAAATGGAAGGTGGAAAGCGGGTTGGCAAGGGAACGCTCCTTTTGCTCACGGATGTAGCGGTTGAGTTGGGACTTGTAAGAGCGGGTAGCAGTATAGGCCTCAAAGCGGGCTTGCCACTCGGCGAGTTGCACGGGGTCGGCATAAACGGCTTTGACCTGCTGCGTTAGGGACTTGAAAGACCTGCGGTTCTGCGCCTGTGCTTCGGTGGGCTTGCTTTCGTAGGGGTGCTTGACGATGTATGCCTGCTGCACGCCGTCACGGACGCGATAGACGACCTTGTCGCCGCGCTGGAGTGCGCCGTGGATGTCGGCGATGGGGGTTGCGGGATTGATTTTTGCCATGATATTCTGTGTGTTGGTTTGTTTCGGGTTGTCGGGATTCGTTCTTCCGCACGGCTTACGCCATACGCAGGGGACGAAGATTGTTGTTGGCTGTATGAGCCGCGAGAGCAGAGCCTTGCAGGGGGGGGTAATGCCATTCGCGGACGGTGTGGGTTCGGTGCGCCTACGGTCAGACAAGCACTATCATTCGGCTATCCTTCGGTTATCTATCGGTTATCCTACGGAGTTGCTTGCTGCTTACACACTGTCGTGTTGGTGACTACGTGTTAGTTACTGCGTGTTAGTGACTACGTGTTGGGCAGCTTCGCTGTTGGGGACTGCGTGTTGCTGCAGTTATATACACAAACGACTGCCGAACAGATTGTCCGGCAGCCGCTTGTGTGTTACTTCATTACAGTATGAGCCTTACTTTACCACGGTAGCGGGGCAGAGTTTGTCGCGGATCTTGATATAGATAACCGTGTCGGGGTTCTTGTAGTCAATCTTGACATAACCCATACCGATACCCTGCTTGGTGTTGGGCAGCATAATACCCGAAGTCACATTACCAATCACTTCGCCTTCAGCATTGCAGATCTCATAGCCGTTACGCGGGATGGCGCGCTCGTTCATCGTGAAATGAACCAGACGGCGGGTCAGCCCCTGCTCCTTCTGCTTGAGCAGATACTCCTTGTCAATGAAGTCCTTGGCGTTGAACTTGGTGATCCAGCCCAGACCGGCCTCAAGCGGCGAATGCTCGTCATCGATGTCGTGTCCGTAGAGGCAGAACCACTTTTCGAGACGCAGGCTGTCACGCGCACCCAGACCGATGGGAGCCAGTCCGTAGTCCTTGCCCACCTCGAAGAGGGCGTCCCAGATCTGCTTGCCGTACTCTTTCTTGAAATAGAGTTCGAAGCCGCCGGCGCCGGTGTAGCCCGTGTTGCTGAGGATAACACCCTGCACGCCCGCGAAACTCCACTCGCGGAAGCAGTAGTAAGGAATAGCCGACAGTTCGGCATCGGTCAGACGCTGGAGCATCTCGGTGGCTTTCGGCCCCTGGACCGCCAGCTGGCCGTACTGGTCGGAAGCGTTCTCCAGCTGCACGCCAAATTTCTCGTTCTGCTTGTTGACCCAAGCCCAGTCCTTGTCGATATTGCCGGCATTGACCACGAGCAGGAACTTGGTGGTGGAGTACATATAGAGGATGAAGTCGTCCACTATGCCACCCTTGCCGTTGGGGAAGCAGGTGTACTGCGCCTTGCCGGGAACGAGTGCGGACACATCGTTGGTGGTGATGTACTGGAGGAAGTCAACGGCTTTCTCGCCCTTGACCCAGAACTCGCCCATGTGGCTGACGTCAAACACGCCCACGCCGTTGCGGACAATCATGTGTTCCTGGTTGATGCCCGTCGGATACTGGATAGGCATGTTGAAACCGGCAAAATCTGCCATCTTGGCACCCAGCGCAATGTGGGTCGCGGTGAAAGGAGTTTCCTTTAACATAGTTCTATGATTTTAAGAATTACTTGATAAGCTTTTTCCATACTCGGTACGGGGAGGTACTCGAAGCGCGCGTGGAAGTTCTCGCCTCCCGCGAAGATGTTGGGACAGGGCAGCCCCTCGAACGAGAGCCGCGCACCGTCGGTTCCGCCGCGGATAGGCTGCACTTTGGGGGTCACACCGACCTCCTTCATCGCCTTCTCCACAAGGGTGACGATATGGCGGACGGGTTCCACTTTCTCGCGCATGTTGTAGTACTGGTCGCGCAGAGCCACTTCCACCGTGCCTTTGCCGTACTGCTCGTTGAAAGCGACGGCGAGCTGCGTCATCAGGTCCTTGCGCTCCTCGAACCGCTGGCGGTCGTGGTCGCGTATAATGAACGAGAGAACGGCCTCCTCCACAGAGCCTTGCAGAGAGATGATATGGAAGAATCCCTCGTACCCCTGCGTCTGGGAGGGTGTCTCGTGCTTGGGCATACGGTTGAGCCATTCCTGCGCGATGAGGATGGCGTTCTTCATCTTGCGGTAGCCGTAGCCGGGATGGACGTTCACGCCGTGGATGGTCACCTTGCATGAGGCGGCGTTGAAGTTCTCGTATTCCAGTTCGCCGACCGCGCCGCCGTCCATCGTGTAGGCAAAGTCGCAGCCGAACTTCTTCACGTCAAAGTGGTCAGCCCCCTGTCCGATCTCCTCGTCGGGAGTGAAGCCGATGCGTATCTTACCGTGCTTCAGTTCGGGGTGCTGAAGGAGGTATTCGCAGGCGGTGACAATCTCCGCCACGCCCGCCTTGTCGTCCGCGCCGAGCAGGGTCGTGCCGTCCGTGACGATGATGTCCTGCCCCTTGTAGCGCGTTATCTCCGGGTACTTGGCTGTCTCAAGGACGATATGCTGTTCTTCATTAAGAACGATGTCCTGACCGTCGTAGTTCGTGACGATGCGCGGGCGTATGTTCTCGCCGGAAGCATCCGGGGCGGTGTCCATGTGGGCGATGAAACCGACAACGGGCTTGCCCTCCGTGTTGGCGGGCAGAGTCGCCATCAGGTAGCCGCGCTCGTCCAGTTCCACCTCCTGCATACCCATATCCTGCAACTCCCGCTTCAGGTACTCAGCCAGCACCATCTGACCCGGGGTGGAAGGTGTCACGCCTGTGTTCTCATCCGATGTGGTGGGAAAACTGACGTACTTCAAAAATCTGTCTGTGATGTTCATACTATAAATATAAGGTGTGGGTTATTTACTCGGTTTATGTGGTCGTTTGCCATCGAAAAACTTTTTGTCCTTTGCGGGGGATTTATCTTCTCTTTTTGTAAAGGGCATTTTGTTTCTTTTTGCTGAATTTTTCCGGTCTCCTTTAGTCGTATATTTTTCTTTTCTCTCCGGAGTTTTCTTTTCTCTTTTTTCGTTTGTAACGAAATCTTTACGTTTGCCGCTAAATAGTTCGTACTGATTGAATCGGCAATCAAGTTCGCCATTAAGCAAGCGTATTCTCTGTGAGGGTTTGAGTCCTATACACTTGAGGGCATCTTCATTGGATGACAAAATCCAAGCTGTTGCCCCGACAAATTGGAACTTGAGACACTTGCCTATGTCCTCATAGAGGCGCAACACGTCCTTGTCGCGTGACAGGCGTTCGCCATACGGCGGATTGATGACCACCAGCGCGCCGTCGGCATGGATGTCTTTCAACTCCTGCATACGTATCTGCCGGACATCTATGAACCGCTGCATACCCGCCTCACGGACGTTCCGGAGAGCCTGCTGCACGGCATAGAAACCGGCATCGCTGCCATAGATACGATGGGTGAACTCGCGCTCGGCGGAGTCATCGTTGTAAATCTGCTCGAAGAGCTCACGGTCAAAATCTTGCCACTTCTCAAAGGCGAAACTTTTGCGGAATATACCGGGACCGATGTTCTGCGCGATCAGCGCCGCCTCGATAAGCAGCGTCCCCGAGCCGCACATAAAGTCGTAAAAGTCAGACTGACCGTTCCATCCGGCGAGCAGGAGCATTCCTGCCGCGAGGGCTTCGTTGAGGGGGGCTTCCGTCTGCCCGACGCGGTAGCCGCGTTTGTGGAGCGACTCGCCGCTGCTGTCGAGCGAGAGCGTCACCTGCCGGTCGGCTATATGCACGTTGATATACAAGTCAGGGTCTGTAAGATTAACGTTAGGCCGCTTGCCTTCGCGCTCAATCCAATAGTCGGCTATGGCATCTTTGACTCTGTAGGTAACGTATTTGGAGTGGCGGAACTGCTCACTATAGACTGTTGAATCGATGGTGAAAGTAGTTTTGACGGTCATCCATTGATTCCATTCCAGTTGTTTGGCTCTTTCATATACTTCGTCAGCATCAGTAGCCTCAAAAGTAAGAATCGGCATCAAAACCCTTGATGCCGTTCTTAAGTTGAGATTGGCTCGGTAGAGAAGTGATTTGTCGCCGTTGAAACTGACTGCACGGCGTTGTGGTTGCACGTTGGTTGCTCCGAGTTGTCGCAACTCGTCGGCTAACACTTCTTCCAAGCCCTTGAATGTTTTAGCAAGCAGAATCATCCGAATGTGTCAGCCACTTAACTAAAAAATATCGTTTTCTTCGAGAGTCGCATCAGCGGGCAGTTCCACGTCAGCAGGGGTCTGTTCGGCTTCGCTTTTAGCGTTCATATTTCTGTACTCTTCCGGGCGGTAGAGTATTTGGATGTTTTCAGCCACGACTTCTGTTTTGCGGCGAACTTGTCCGTCCTTTTCCCACGTGCGTGTCTGCAATTTGCCTTCAACATAAAGTTTCATACTCTTACGCACATATTTCTCCGCCCATTCGGCGAGGTTGCGCCATAGAACGATAGAGTGCCATTCTGTTTTGTCAGGCACTTGCGTACCGTTCTGCATTGTATAACCGCGCTCTGAAGTAGCGAGATTAAAGTTTGCGATGGCAATGCCACGATCCAGATAACGAACTTCGGGGTCATTTCCCACATTGCCAATAAGAATAACTTTGTTAACTGATGACATAATGTTTTTTGTGATTTAAAATGTTAAAAATTAAAGTTATAAAGATTTATCACGACAGACATACCGTCTGCTTTGCATTTTATTTTTATGAAAAATTTGCACAAAAGTATGTGGTTTTTTGAACATACGCAAAAAAACATATAATTTTGCGGCGAAATAACAGGAAAAACATCTTTATGAAAATCCGACATCTTCTTTTTGCGACCTTTCTAATGGTGGCAGGTGTGTCTCTCAAAGCACAGCAAACGGAAACTTATCTTCGCTGTATAGCGTTCTACAATTTAGAGAATCTCTTCGATACCATTCACGATGAAGGCAAAAACGACTACGAGTACTTGCCCGACGGCGGCATGAAGTGGACTTCGCTCAAATACAAACACAAGATTGCGCGAATGGCTGAAGCTATCGCACAGTTAGGCACAGACGAAGACCCGCGTGGGGCGATGTGCGTTGGAGTGTCGGAGGTGGAAAATATAGGTTGTCTGAACGATCTCTGTTCCGAGCTGAAAAACAAACACAATCGCACTTACGAACCTGTTTTGTTAGAAGGTCCCGATCGCAGAGGCGTGGACGTGGGTTTTCTCTATAATCCCGACATGTTCAAGGTGATGAACCAAAAGGGCTATACACTGAAAGCGCATTATGCCGATGGCGGAGTTGTCCGCTCGCGCTACGAGTTGCTCATATCCGGTTACATTATGGGGGCCGGCAAGCCGGAGAAGATACATATCATCATCAATCACTGGCCCAGCCGTTACGGAGGCGAGTTGTCATCACGTGCCACACGCGATACAGCTGCGATGTTATGCCGCACCATCTGCGATAGTCTTTATTTGCGTGAACCAAGAGCAAAAATTATCGTTATGGGGGACCTTAACGATGACCCGACTAATCACTCTTGTAAAGATATAATGCAGGCACGCAAAACTCGAGAGGAAGTGCAACAACAAGGGTTCTTCAACACTATGTGGCAGAAATTAGAGAGCGGCGTGGGTACATTGTATTATAACGGATCGTGGAATTTATTCGACCAGATAATCATCTCCGAGCCTCTACTCAACGAGCAGTTAGCTTCAGATAAATGGTGCTACTGGAAGTCGCAAGTATTCAACAAACCCTTCCTCACAGTGCAGGAAGGACCGGAGAAAGGTACTCCACTACGCACTCACAAAGGAGGCGTATGGCAGGACGGTTACGGAGACCACTACCCTACAATGATTTATTTAATTAAAAAGAAATAACATTATATAGACGGAATTACGATGGAGACACTTCAGCGCAACAGCACACCTATCCGTATGCGCAACTACGGAAGGATAATAGAGCAGATGGTACAAGTGGCAGCCAATGAGAAGGACGAGACAACACGCGAAAAAATGGTGATTTACATAGCTCGTTCTATGAGGCAGAAAAACCAGGTGTGGAACAAAGACCAAGATGCCAGTATTCAACGAATCAAAGACGATATCTTCACTTTGTCAGACGGACAATTGAGTTGTGACTTTCCTGATTTTGACCAAGAGTTACAACACTCACAGCAACGGCAACAGCAGAACAACGGACAGAAAAAGAAAAAGAAATAACACTACACAGCACAAGAATAAAAGAAATAACCAAACAATTAACTAAAATAAAAACTACAAATGAAAAAAATTGCTTTAGCCTTTATGGCAGTTGCAACTCTCGTGATGGTAGGTTGCGGCAAGAAGAAAGATGAACCCAGCAACGGTGGTGGCAACCAAGGCGGTAACGGACAAACAGAGTACAACGAGGTAATCGCCCGTTACGGTGACACAATCAAGGCGAGTGTCGTTATGCCGGGCTACAAAACCTATTCAATCACTATCGACAATCCTGCCAACGGAATCATCGAAGACGAAACACCGGAATGGGTTTATGTGATGTGCATCGGTGAGACCACGCTCCACATCACTGCCGACGAGACGGCGAAGAAGGATGTCAAGCTGACTGTTGTTCCTCGCCTGCCGGAAGAGTATATGTTCACTGTTCCCAATCTGGACTGGACACGCAACCGTGCCGCACTCATAAAAGAACTGGGCGAACCGGACAACCGCGTTGTAGGCAATAATGCCGATTCGTGCTACGTCTATTATTCGAAAGATGCGGCAGAGCCTTTCATCTATTATTATTTCAACGGCGATGATTTCAACACGCTGAATGAGATTCTTGTATCCATACTTGACAAAGACCACGGCGAAGTTCTCAAACTCTTCGTTGCCGAGCGTTTCCCGTTCTTTGGCAAAGGTCAAGCAGACGAAACCACCGTATGGACATATCTCAACGCGCCCTTCCGTTCACAAGCAACTACGGAAATATGGTATTACAAGAAAAGTGACACTTGGAATGTGGCATTCTTTCCTTATTCCTACGGCAAATAAACATTGTTTCGTATGAACCGTTCAAGAGGTTTCACATTGAATATGACAGGCATAGTCTTTATGGCTATGCTTGTTTTTTTCGCTTCAGGTTGCAGCGAGACGGGGCGTACCCTCCCTTCGGCCACAGGCAGTATCTACGAGGTGGTGGTAGTGGCAGACGATGATGCAGCAGGTAATGCTGTTAAGTCGGTAATGGAAGCAGATATGCCATGTTTGCCACAGATGGAGCCATATTTCAACGTCACTCACGTCACTCCAAAGATGTTTGACGACTTTCTCAAGTCAGCCCGCAATGTGCTAATGGTAGAGACAAACAGTTACAATGGTGACAGCATCAACACACCCACAGTCAAAGCTTTGTATAGCCGAAACCGCTGGAGCAAGCCGCAGGCAGTGTGTCGCATAACGTCGCCATCAAAAGAGATGTTTATTGATTGGTGGAAACAAAACGGAGAACAGATACGCGACTGGTTCGTAGGAGAGGAACTTGCCCGCGCTACACGTTTTTTAAGAGGAGACACTAATAAGGAGGCGCGGACATCACTCACTACCCGTCTTGACTGTGATATGCTTATACCTACGGACTATATGCTCATCAAGGATACAACCGACCTTGTATGGTGCTGCAACAACAAGGGTTCGATGCGGCGCGACATAGTTGTTTACCGCTATCCCTATACAGATGCCGGGCAGTTCAGCCAAGCATCATTGTGCGCCAAACGTGACGAGGTGATGGGACAACTCGTTTCAGCCTCTGTTGCAGGGTCATATATGGGAACCGAATACAATATCTTCCCCCCGCAAATGCGTTCGGTTCAACCTGTAATGGCAGAAGTGTATGACGAGGGTGCTTCACCGCACAAAAAAGTGACTGATAATCAGTCTTTTTATGCCTACGAGACACGTGGTTTGTGGCGTATTTTCAATGGCGAAGCCATGGGAGGTCCGTATGTAAGTTTGACCAGACTTGACCCTGTTAACGGACAGATAGTGACTGCCGAAGTCTTTATATACGCAGCGGGACAAAAGAAGAGGAATGCCATTCGCCAAGCCGAAAGCATTCTATATACCCTCCAACTCCCTCACGAAAAATAAATTATTACTGTCCGATAAAACTTTTTTGAGAGTTCAAAAATGGGGCTGAGTCTTTTCAGAATCAGCCCTTTTGATTTACTTGGTGCTTGCAATCAAAAAAAGAAGTAAATTATGGGCAAATGTACAACATTTTTTGGACAGCCGAAACGGTAAATCATACAAACGGATGGAACGCCTGCATATACTTGATTCTTCAATCATTTCCTTATTCTCAAACCTCATGAATCCCAAAACAGAAATAAAAAGTAATCTCAAATACAATGTAAACACAAGCCATACAGCAGCAACTTTTTTGACAGGGGGGCTTACTTTTCAAAAACAATATAACGCACTATTGATTATGAGTGCGTTACATCATCGTGATTACACTTGTCTGACTTTTATCGGACAGTAATAGAAACAAACATTTTTCAAACCGGTAGGTATTTAATAATTGTTGTCTTAGAATTAGGATGAAGGATGATTTTTCGCAGTTTTCCTTCTTTGACCAATCGCTCCTTCTCTTCTGTTCGCTGACGATTGCGCTCGTTGCTTTGTAACGCTTTCTCGCGAAGCGACTGTTTGTCAAAATAAGTGAGGATCCGCTTGGTCTTCTTAAATTCTCTCATTGGCATATTATTAGTTATTTAGAAAATGAGTTGATGACTTTCATAATGAGATAATGCACAGATGACAATGATAATAATTGCGAGTATCAGATTCACCTGTGCTTCCAAAAATGTGATATTACAATGTAAAAGCAATCAGTCCTGTAATAATTGCTCTCATAATCTATGCGCAAATCCATGTCATGCGCAACAGCAAGGTTGCAATAAACCCAAATCGGTCATTAGACATCAAGAAATCCATAATCATTTCTATAATACACTATAATTCAGTTTATTATTTTGTTTTTAATAGTTCGTTTGCTGTTGTAAAATCAAAATCAGGGTCGAAGAAATGCCTTGCCCTGTTCAGGACACGGTGAAAGACTCGGATGTTTTCCTCCAAGTCCTTGCCGGTCTCGCCACCGAGGAAAAGATGTTTTGTGTCGTGGTATTTCAACACGAGTCTCTCATACTTCTCGTAGTTGTTTACGAAGTTGCGGATGATGCAGAACGTGTTTTCGATACAGGTGTTGTCAGGGTTATCAACCAACTCTGTGCTTGCACGCACTAACCATTTGTTTATTAGCGTGTCATCGTATTTTATCCTGATGGGGACTTTGACCCAGTCGGGACTGTCCGGGAAAACCAGACACGGGTCGATGATTATTCTCTTGAGGGTTTTCGGAAACTCAAACAGCAAAATGGAAGCCAGCATTCCCTGCGCAGCAACAATATCCGGCTCATATTGTCTGACAAGGCTCTTGATTGTGCTGACGTTCTTGAGCATTCCTTGCACCAGCATTGTAGCGACATTCAATATGTCATCACGTTGTGAAAACGCGTTCATTACCGCATAGCCCATCCAATCCGGCCGGACTGACTTCGCTTCTTTCAGATACAGGACTTTCATTGTAACAGGTTGATTTACTAATAGTATCCTATCCAAGGAGTTATGACAGGAATTCTTTGATTCTGGTTTTTATTTCATCTGTGAACGCATCTTTGGGCGGACGATGACCGGCGTGTATGACGATGGTTTTACAAGACCCGTATAAAGAGGCAAAGCCGTTACGATAGGAAAACAACTCGTCATTGTCACTGAATATTCCCAAAACATCCTGTATTTGATAACACCACGGCTGGTCCAAACCACTATACATCCATTTTTGAATTCGGATGTATTTGTCAGGGGCGTTAAATCCCAATTTGCCAAGTTCATCAACCGGTTTCAGACAAGGATTAATCACAATCGTTTTTACATCACTTGTCAGACATAGCGCGAAAAAGCCGCCCAGTGAATGCCCGATAACATATTTGATATTATTCTTCTGAATAAAACTTTCGAGTTGCTCAAACCCTGTATCGGGTTCATCCTGATTGTACTCAACCGAAACCAGTTCATAACCCAATTCCTTCATTACAGACCGCATCACTTTCATTGTGGAGGACTGTTTCGGATCAGAGCCATATCCATAGATATACAGTATCTTATTCATCCCTGATGTCTTCTTTGTCAATAAGGGAAAAACCTGCCAATTTCCTGTCAAGCGCTTCTTCCGCGCCTTGCGGAACGATGATTGCCGTAGTACTGTCAAATGCCTCCTTGTGTACGATTGTGCCTGTAGATGGCAATGTGACAGAAGTCAGTTTTTCACACCCCTCAAACGCCGCCCGTGCAATAGACTTAAGACCTTCCGGGAGGTTGAAAGACTCCAATGAAACGCAATTATTGAAAGCCGATTCCTTGATATACTGCACATTGTCAAGCAGGACAACAGTAAGCAATGATTTGCAATCCTTAAAGGCCTCATATTCGATGCACGCGGTGCCGATAATGGCTGATGTAAGGTTGGCACAATCAAAAAACACTTGAGACCCGATACATGTAACACTGTTTGGAATTTCGACGGATTTCAAACTGCGGCAACTACAGAAAGCGCGAAATCCAATTTCTGTCACGCTGTCAGGTATATCGATTGTCTGTAATGATCCGCAATCGGAAAAAGCGTATGCTCCAATGCCCGTTACGCTTTTAGGAATATGTATTTTCTGTAATGACACACCAGAGAAAGCACAATCATCAATGATTATAACGCTGTCTGGAATAACCGTGGTCTTACAACCAACGACAAGTGCGGATGATTCTGTCTTTATAACGGCGTTGCAATTCTGCCGGCTGTCATAAACAGGATTGTCCTTTGCGACAACAAGCGAAACCAATGAATCACAACCTGCAAAAAGACATTCCCCGATTTCTGTGACGCTGCCTGGTATGCGTATTTCTTGCAAAGAACTGCAACCAGAGAAAGCACAATCACAGATCTCTGTTACGCTGTCAGGAATGTGTATTTTCTGCATAGAATGGCACGATTCAAAAGCACCAACTCCAATGCTTGTGACACTGTCAGGAATATAGACTTTTTGCAAAGAGCGACAATCGGAAAAAGTCCAAAATTCAATGCTTGTTATTCTGTCGGGAATATGTATTTCCCGTAACGATTCACAACCGCAGAAAGCTTCTTGTCCGATACTTGTTACTGAGTTTGGGATGATGACAGAGGTCAGACCGCTGCAATCAGAGAATGCATTGCGGTGTATTTCCTTTACGCCATCGGGAATGACATATTCGCCATTGACGTTTTCTGGACACTTGAGCAGCACTTCTCCGTCAAAAGAAAATTCGACACCTGATTTGTCTTTCAGAACGGATGGCATCCGGTAGCGACTGACAGGGTCTTGTCCGCTGACATTTGGTTTGTTCATGCTTGACTTGGGATTGGTTGGTTTCATAATCAAAAGGAATTAAGTGTTGACAAGTAAAATATAACAAACAGAGACGGAAAAATAACTGATGATATGCAAATAACTGCTATTTTTTTGTAGAGTTTATGGTAAAGACAATCGTCAGCAATAAACTTTTCCTTTGATTTGTTTCTTCATCTCCTGTATCTTTTCACGAATTTGCTGTTCGGTAAACGGCAAGCCGCAGGCAACAAAGTTGTTTACCTCTGTGGGAGCGTCTTCCAGCGAAGTGATATGGCTGAAACTGATGTCGAAGTTTTTGTCTACCGTTTCCGGGAAACCTCTCATACTGGTTAATCTGCTGTACGAGCAAATGAAGTTGCCAGATATTTTGCCGAACTTTATGTAAGAAGGAAACTCCGATTCTTTATTATAGCCAATTATATTGACATCACCAGAGACATCAATAATGTACTTCGGCTCTTTCGGGTTTTGTCTTTCAGCATTTTTTATAATTTTATAATTCGTGATGTTATTGGCTATTAACCATTCTTCAATCACTTTATACATACCAAAGGAATCTATAATCATAATTGCTGTTGTTTTTTTATTATTTTTAATCTTTACATTCATTTTTCGGCTTGGGCCGTGTATTCTTGTTTTATTCAACGTGTTCAAGACCGTTGTCAGTGATGACTATATAGACGCAAGAACTCCTTCCTATCACACTATGGAAATCACGGCTTGTTTTGTATTCGTCCTGTTCGGAGATAGCAATCACTCCGATGGATTTGGGTTTCTGCGCCAGCGCATTCATCCATTCTTCGGAGAAAGTGAAACCTCCCATCCGCCAGTCGCCGTGGATGCAATAATAGATGATGCCTTTGATACTATCAGAATCCCTGCCGTCAGGAATCTCAGACAGGTGGGTGAAAACGATATATCCATCGGGGATATTCTCCAATTGCTTCCGCAACCATTGTTTGTCTGTCAGTTCGCGTCCGTCAAAGACAGACATCACTTCATCTTCGCTTGTACATAGGACGGAACGAAGCCAAGTCAGAATGTCGCCTGTCATCCAGTTGGCAATGACAGTTGAGCAAAACTTCCTCCGCAAACGGCGGATATCATGTTCATCAAGTTTCATCGTTGTAGTTGTTTAATCGTTATCGTCGTTCAAATATCTGCAGCTTTCAGCGGCGGCATAAATTCAAGACCCATGTTGTCCCACTCGTACTCGTTTGCCATCTCTTTCAGTTTCTGTAATGCGGCATTGTATTCGTCCTGCAGTTCGCGTGCCTGCTTTTTGGCGGCTTCTTTTTCTTCGGGGTCGGTCATTGTGGCACGCCTTTTATTCAGTGCCTTCAGTTCGCGACGCAGACTGTTAACCTCTTGGCGCGACGGCCATTGTTTTTCTGTGTTGTTCATATTCTATAGGGTTTTAGTTACAGATACAATATAGCAAAAAGAGTAAGAAAATTAACCGGTGGCAAGCTAAAACTTCTGGTTTTTTGTAGAGTTTACGAGAAAACAGTCAGCAATACACTTTGATTTTTATCTCAATTTCCTTAATAATCTTTTCACGGATTTGTTGTTCGGAAAACGGCAAGCCAAAGGCTATAAAATTATTTACAATTTTCGGGACATATTCAAGCAAGGAAATACGGCTGAAACTGATGTCGAGGTTTTTGCCTACCGTTTCCGGGAAACCTCTCATACTTGTTAATCTGCTATAAGAACAAATGAAACTGCCAGTTATTACACCGAACTTAATGTAAGAAGGAAGTTTTGAATCTGAAAGTTCAGGATCACTATTTTTATATCCAATTAAATTGACATCGCCATCGACATCAATAATGTACATTGGCTCATGCTTATTTTGTCTTTCCTTGTTTTCTTGAATTTTATAATTCGTGATGTTATTGGCATCTAACCATTCTTTAATCACTTTATATACGCCACTTTTTGTACTACTTAAAATACTCATAATTGTTCTCGTTTATCTAATTTTTTTATAATACTTAACTATATGTCAGCTGAAAAATATATGTCAGCTTTATAGCATTTGAATGTCACCGTAATGGCAGTTTCGTTTCCATCAAAAACAGGAAAAGTATACCGAGCTTCTCCCAACCGGCGCTTCATCTACGGAACAGTAGTAAAATGATTATTTAACTTCTGTAGACAGGTTCCATCGTTGGTAGGCAAATTTCAGAATATTATCTCCTCTTCTTTTAATTTGAAGTGTTTTCCATTCCTGTTCGCCATTTTCCAAAAAGTTTTTGATTTCAGCTTGTTGGTTGAGGAGCGGATTATCGTTATACGATTTCAGTTTACTACTAAATGGTTTATTTCCGATAGAAGCATTGTGGGAACCTGAGATTAGCATCAGGTTTCCAATGCTGTTTAGGTACTTCTCACGGAAGTCATCGCTGTATAAATTGTTTTCGTTCACTTCATATCCTGCTTCTATAGCTTCGTATGGTTCCGTCTGTGGAGCGATATGTTCTATCTGTTCATTTTCAATTTCAACTGAACCTATTTTATATCCTCGATTCTGAATAGACTCTTCATACTCCCATAATAGATAATGTAAGATTGGATTACCATACATAGAACCAGAGAGGACTTCCTTGCATTTTTCATCACTCCAATACCATGATTCTTTCATCTTTTTTTGAACCGATTCCCTTAGTTTATCTATATCTCCATCAAAATTTCTAATGACATCACTCAATCTGCTGTTAATATCGGCACGGCTTGATATGAGATGATATCTGAAAATCAATGTTTCAAGAACACGAAAAAGTTGATTTAACTTCTTCTCATCATTACCATAGTATTTGTAGCCTTTGATTACGAACGGATAGACGAATGTGGGCAATGGCTGCGACATCTTGCACAGCTTCTTATAATAGTAGCATTCGCAAGATTGAAGTTTTTTCAAATTGGCAAAGGATATTGACAGCTCCCGTGAAAAATTAAACATAAAATCCATCGCATTATGGTTCTTTTTCATTTCGTCTTTTATGTCATCTATGTTTCTATACCCAAAAGCGACATTCAGATATGCAAAGCAGTGATATATAAGAATACTGTCCTCAGAAACATTCTTGATATCATAGATGGTTTTATAGATGTCTTTGAAGAAGTTTGCTATTATTTCCACATTGTTGTTAGTTTCTTCCGAATTACTTTCTACATACATTTGATACATAAAATAAGATTTCAGTTTCTCCATATTAGTAAGACTTCGACCACGGTTGTTTTGAAGTTCAAACATTAGTGCCGCCTCCTTCTTACCATTCATTTCCAGACGGCATATTGTGCTGTTTAATGTTAAATCTTTAAGACCTCTTAACTGGTTTATCTCCATTTTTGCAAGTTCTGTTTCAAAGAATACTTTAGCCTCGACTATACATTGTTGCGACGGGCTACTGATTGTATAACTATTGTTGTTTACAATCACAGCATCAAAACAGGCTCGATCGTTTTCGACAGGGCGCAATTTGATAATGTTGCGTCTTTGAAAGAAATCTTCAGCCAACTCGTCCAATTTTTCCTGACCTTCGCCTTTCTGCGTTAGCACATTATACAGCGCACGCATGAAAATCACAATAGTGGTAAGTCGCTGTTGTCCATCAACGACATCATATTTACAATCTTTTTCGATTGTTTCTAATAACAAATTTCCAAAAGAGTATGGGTTTCCATTGGATGTGTTGTTTGCACGTGAAGCTTGCTCTTTGATATCATCAAGAAAAACTCGCCAATTCTCAATTTTCCAAGAATAGGCTCGTTGATATGTGGGGATTGTGAATTGTATGCTTGAACTGAATAATCCCCGAATGGTAGTATTGCTAAATTCCATATTTACTATTTCACGATTATCCTATACATCGCGAGGTTTTTATAGTTCATATTATAGTCACTTTATTAGCCTTTTATTCCACTCTTGCAAGCCTTTCGCTGTCGGTTTGCCTTGAACATAAGCCAACCATTCGTATTGCAATGTTTGATCAACGCCATACGCCTTGCCATCCATCACACTTTGCAAGTCCCAATACCTAAAACCTTCCATCAATACACCCAGTGCATATTCAGCAGGCTGGGATTTCATAAATCTTTTGGAATAAGCATAGAACTTTTTATCACCTGACTCTTTGATTATTCTAAGTGCTATTGCATTAGCCATTGATTCCTCACGCCACTTGCCAAAATCAGTATGATAGCTGACTTTTTCTGTCGCAGACTGATAATGCTCGTAGTTAAAGATATCCATTGTCGCGTGACCTAATTCGTGAAGAAGAACCTTCGTGAACAGCCATTTGAAATGTTCTTCATTGTCA
Organism: Paludibacteraceae bacterium; assembly: GCA_024683975.1. Classification (GTDB taxonomy): domain Bacteria; phylum Bacteroidota; class Bacteroidia; order Bacteroidales; family Paludibacteraceae; genus Colicola. The sequence continues at coordinate 785 of JAIKXR010000059.1, read as the reverse complement.
TGACATTCCTCATCTATCGCAGATAAATACAACTCTATGTACGGACCATTACCTGTCAGATTTGAATGATACGCCCCTAAAAGGTCAATGATGCAACGCTCATCAGGTTTCCTTTCAGGAGAGGAATTTCTGAGATAAACAGGAACCGTATGTATAAAATGGGCAATGTTTTCATAGCCAGTCGTATGCTCTAATTTCCATATAGGAGAAACGGGAAGCGAAGAGGATGGATTCTTCGTCCAATGAAAACCATTGGCAACAATGCCGAGGTGGTAATAATAGTCTCTCTCCAGAGGCCGCACAATATCAAGCACGAACTCAATAACATTCAATCGTTCAATCTTTTCTACAAGACTGTCTAAAGCATCAATGTTTACAACTTTCATAGCGGTAAGTATTATTTTGCCTACTCTTTACGGATTTTCGGCTTGCTCCGTTTCTTTCCAGATGTCGCCAGTCTTGGCTTCGGCATCTTCCGATGTATGTTGTGCGGCAAAACCGCCGCAAAGTAAGCGCATTTGTTTTGTCCGTGAATGGTTCTTGTTAGTCCTTTTGCTATTAGTCTATCTTTATGCTTCTTTCGTGGCGAGTATCAGAGCGTTTTGTGTTGTCTGTCTGTTGCTATCCCTATAGTATCGTATAAGTAGTCGCTCCTTAAATATGTCACAACTCTCAGAAAACGAATAAAATATATACGATTTTTCTTGTCTGTATCCACAATTTTTTGTACCTTTGTCCCCGAAAACCTTGCAGAAACAAGAAGATATATGATAGGGAAATCGCCA
>JAIKXR010000058.1 GCA_024683975.1 Paludibacteraceae bacterium | reverse complement strand
GCCAGTTCGACAAGCGTGTGCGTTGTCAGATACATCGTGTCGGCGGAGATATACAGACTCCGCTCACGGTCGGGACTCGCCGCTAAATGTTGCAAAAGCAGCGTCGATTTGCCGACGCCCCGCGGGCCTACAAGCCCGAACATACGGCTCTCCCACGCAAGACGGTCATACATATACCGATGAAACCTGTCAGGCGTTTTACGCAACTGCTCGTTTTGATATGCTGTCAGTGAATCGTCTATCATATTCGGTGTGGTTTGTTGTTTAACGAGGCAAAAGTACAGCGTTTTTCAGATGTACCCAAATTATTTCCTTAAAAAAGCACTCATTGAGGGAGATTTTGCCAAAAAAAAGCACTCATTGAGGGAGATTTTACCAAAAAAAAGCACTCATTGAGACATCCCGAAAGTACGAAATACCGGAATACCGTAAATCAACGACAATCCTCTAAATTTGCAATTTGAAATCATAAATCATAAATTTGAACTCATTGTTTGTGTGCAAGAAAGAAATGAGATTTAGGAAAAAATAATGCAAAAACGCCATGATATTTTCCGAAATCGCCTATACAGCCCATAGATTTCGGAAAGTATAACACACTTTTCCGCCTCCATATACAAAAAATGTAAAAAAACATGCTCCTCATGTGATAGATTTACCTTACTTTTTCGCTCTGTATAATAGGGAGGAGTACTCCCTCCGGCGTGGATTACGCTCCATACTTGCCCATAAAGCGCCAATTGGCATAAGAATGGGCAATCGGCATAAGCCGCGAACATGGAGAGGAATGACTAAAGGAACGTAAAACAATTAAAACATCAATAACAATGAAAAAACTTTTCTTCTTATTGGCTGCGCTGTGGATGGCGGCAGCGGGAACCGTGAAAGCGGAGGGAAACGAAATCTACGCCCTGTTTAACAGCGTTGACAAAACATGTACTATCTACTACGACGACCAAAGGGAGTCGCGAGGAGGTGTGCTGAATTGGCCGGATATGGCTGCTAAAGAAACTAAGGCTATGGTGCAAAAGGTAGTCTTTCATGAGTCAATGAAGGAAGCTAAACCGGTAATTACAGCGAGCTGGTTTGAGGACTTTACAAAGTTTGAAGAGGTTGAGAATTTAACTTATCTCAACACCTCCAACGTGACGGACATGCAGTTTATGTTCGCCGGATGCGGAAGTTTGACCTCGTTGGACCTCCGTTCATTCGACACGAGGAATGTGACGAACATGAGAGGCATGTTTACCTGCCAGGCACTGACTTCGCTGGACCTCAGTTCGTTTAATACTTCCAATGTGACGAATATGTCCTCTATGTTCATTCAATGCTTCAATTTGGCGTCGCTGGATTTGAGTTCGTTCAATACTAAAAAAGTGACGGATATGAATGCTATGTTCTTTGGTTGTACAAGTTTGAAAACGCTAAATTTGAACTCGTTCAATACCGCCAATGTGGAATTTATGGGAAATATGTTTTACGATTGTGTGAAATTGACTACCATTTACTGCAACGGCGACTGGACCAAAGGTAAAGTGACGGACTCGAAGGATATGTTCTCCGGTTGCGATGCTTTGAAGGGCGGTAACGGTACAGTTTACGATGAAGCCCACATGGGCATCAACTATGCCCGACTGGACGGACTGAACGACCAACCCGGCTATTTCACCGACCCGACCATCGTGTATTACACAGTCACCTTCGTGGACATGAACGGCGATCCGATAGGAGTCCCGCAAAAAGTGGAAGAAGGCACAGCGGCAGTGGCTCCTGAGGCACCGGTGGTAGAAGGGTACTCGTTTACCAGCTGGGATAAGGATTTCAGCAATGTGACGGAAGACATGACCATTCAGACCCAATACAAACTGACGCAATACACAGTTACCTTTGTCGGCTTGGGCGGTGCGGATCTGGGTTCGCAGATAGTTCAAGAGGGCGAGAGTGCCGTTGCGCCGGAAGTGCCCGAAACGGAGGGCTTCTATTTCAAGGGATGGGACCAGGATTTCAGCAACGTGACAAGCGATTTGACCGTACAGGCATTGTATATCGACCTCGCGAAAGCGGAAACGGTTTTGTACGCGCTGCTTGACGGCACTGAACTGACTATCCGTTACGACAAACTGTTCGAGGCGTTCGACAAGGCGGCTTCGCTCGAAGACATTGAGTCCGAGACCAAAGAAGCGGTAACGAAAGTGGTGTTCGATGAATCTGTCAAGGATTATGAGGTGACGAGTCTGTCCAATCTCTGTGCTAACATGTACCAACTGACGGCTGTAGAAGGATTGAAGAATATCAATGTCACCTCGCTGGAGGATGTATCGTTCCTGTTCCAGAACTGTACGAGCCTGACCGAAATCAACCTCAACGGCTTTGACATCAAGGGCGTGACGGCGGCGTATGGTATGTTCCAGGGCTGCGGGGAACTGACCACCGTCTTCTGCGATGCCGACTACACCAACCTCGCGGGCATGACCTCGCTCGGCATGTTCGACGGTTGCAACAAAATCGTTGGTGGCGAGGGCACCAAGTGGGAGAAGGCGCATATAGATGCCTCCTATGCCCGTCCGGACAGAGGTGTGGAGAAACCCGGCTACTTCACTGCCACACTCCTTGAGAAAGACAGCTTCCTCGTCAACGTAGTGGTGGATGGTTTGGACGCGGAACTGGTGAACATCACCGGCGCGAAGAAATACGGCGAAGGAGACCCGGCAACGCTCGGTTTTGAACTGCTGGACGAGCATTATGCTTTCGACATGTGGACATGGGACGGCAATTTCCGCAAGACCGAGACGGTCAAATTGGACGCTGTGACGGAGGACATGGAACTGACCTTGCATTTCGTGCCGAAGAACTACACCGTTACGGCTGTCGCTTCGCCCGAAGAGGGAGGAACGGTCACCGGCGCAGGCACGGCACCGTATCTGTCGGTTATCACCCTTACCGCTGTTCCTGCCGAAGGATGGCAGTTCGACGGCTGGCAAGACGATGAGAATGCTCCTGCGGAGCGTAGTATAATAGTCCTCGGTGAGACGGCCTACACGGCTCTCTTCTCGAAACAGACCGAGACAGGAATGCAAACAATCGCAGGTCAGAAGTCGGAAGCAGGGAACACGAAGCTTCTCCTAAACGGCAGGCTCTACATCCTCGTCGGCGACCGTCTATATGAAGCGACAGGAAGAACACTACGATGACAAATAACCCTATGTTTGATATTGACAAAATACAAATATAATGAAACACACCTTCTTCCTTCTCGCGCTTTGCGCGATGATGACCGCCTACTTGCAGGCGGCAACCGTGGTAACCTATGATGTCACCACCAAAAGCGAACTGACCGACGCTCTCAAGGCGGCGGCAAGTCTGTCCTCTGATGAGATTGCCCGCATCTGTATCCACGGCGATATTGACGCTGGCACACTCAAAAACAGCGACGACGGTATTATGGCGAACACCCTGCGCAACGTGCATTTCGTCGGTGTCAACGACTCTTATGGCAGGCAGGCGACCCTCCGTATGGAGATGATGCTGCCGAAGGGTACGACTGCCGACCGGCATTTCTCACTCCACTTCGAGAACCTCCGTCTTTGCCAGACACAGGGCGTATGGGGGCTAAACAAGCACCTGATTAGCTTCAAGGACGATGCCCTCCATTACATGGACACGCTCGAGTTCCTTCGCTGCGAACTGACCGACCTCTGCCGCTCCATCTACCGGGCGGAGACGACCCTTCAAGAAGCCTCATGCGGCAAACTGAAACTGTTCCGTATGGAGAACTGCCAAATTCACAACGGAGTGCGGCAGAGCAATGGCATGCCGCTGGTCTATTTCACGCAACAGGTGGACGAGATTCGCTTTCTCAACAACACGTTCTACGACCTGACCTACCCGAACGGTATCGTCACGTTCGGTTCCGTATATCCCGAGGTGAAAGCACCTGTGAAATTCACGTTCAACAACAATACCGTTTGCGCATGGAGCAAAACAGCACTGTTTAATTTTGACAACAATGTGACAGTGGATAGCGAGTACCATATCAAGAACAATTTCTTCCTCATTCCTTATTGGGCAGACGACATGAACAGCCGCTTCGGGGACACCTACACGGAACATGGCAATATGACCACCGACGGAACGAACGGTATCCGCAGTAACGACGACATTGAGGCTCGCATTTTCAATCCCGTCGAACTGACCAATATCTCGGGCGGATTCGTGCAGCTGGAGAACAATGTCGTCGATGGCTATCAGTATCAGGACATGGACGCCGCAGTGGCTGACGGTGACATCATACCCTGCGGCGACAAGGAAGATGAAGAGACTGTCTTTTCCTTCTATTCTATGGGCGGCGAGGACTTCGCATGGAGCGATTTCCTCAATGCAAAAGCAGACCGATTCGAGATAGATAAAACAAAGCCCGCATACACCTCAGGAAAGAACAACCAACCGATAGGAGACAACAACAACTATCTCGATGCATCCCAAGAGGATGAGGACCAAGTCGATTGGGAACTGGACGGACTCAAGTACACCGCTAAGAAAGCCGAAGGAGTCAGAATAACGGGCATTGCCGACAATGCCGAGCAGATTACCCTGCACGCGGTGGTGGATATTCCCGAACCGCTCAACTACGCTGCATGGGCGCTCAAAGAGATGCCCCTCTTCACGGACAACACTACCCTCCGCAAAGTAACCTTCGATGACAACTCTGTGAACGGCGAGCACCGCATAACGACCATTCCCGACAACATGTTCAGCGGTTGCACAGCATTGGAGGAGGTCGTACTCCCTGACCGCAAACTGCTCACCATCGGCGAATCGGCGTTTGCAGGAACAGCCCTCGAAAGTATCGATATCCTCTCCACTGTCACCGCGATAGGTGCTTCTGCCTTTGCCGGATGCCCCGGTCTGGAGACGCTTGACCTGAGCGCACTCGCTGGCACAACGCTGGAGAACGCGGATAGAATGGTCGCTGACTGCCCCGCATTGCGCTGGCTTGAACTGCCTGACGATATGACCGTCATTCCCGAAGGCTTCGCGCAGAACGACACGGAACTATCTACACTGTCCTACCGCATTCACGCTACAGAGGTAGGCGCTGCGGCCTTCTCCGGCTGCTCAGCACTGGGAACGGGAGACAAACTCTCCTATTACTTCCCCGATGTGACGACCGTCAGAACGGAAGCCTTCAAGGGAACGGCGTTTGAAGAAGTGAATCTGACCGATATAGACCTGCTGGAGGCTTACGCCTTTGCTGATATTACCGGTCTCAAGCACGTCATTGTCACCCTCGACGAAAAGGCGGCTCTGCCCGATATACCTGCGGATGTCTTCCCTGCCGATGTGCCTGTCTATTTGCCTTGCAATGTCTATGCCGCCCTCTCCGAGACTTCTACGTGGAAGCAGTACGACCTCCACGCTGCCACCTTCGATTATGACATCACCCTCTACAGTCAGATAACCAACGGCTACGTGTCCATTGACTTTGGCTTGCGTGCAACCATGCCCGACTGCGATGGAAAAGTGACCGTGTCGATGGCTGACGTCGAAGGTGTCACCTTCCTCGGCTGGTATCTGGATGACACACAACTCTCCACAGCCAAGACCTACACCTTCACTGCCTCGGACTATGACGACGGAAGCGGTCATATCTACCTCACGGCGGTCTATGAACTCAACACCTACACCGTCACCTTCGCGCTCGACGACCCCAATGAAAAAGCAAACCTTGTCATCAATGGCTCTCCCACCGACTGGACCTTCACCAATGTGACCTATGGCACACTCTTGGATGTACAGGTACAGATCAGTGACCCCGAATATGAGGTCGTTTCGTGGAGTGATGACCCGTCTCTGACAAGCGAGCCTATGCGCCAATATACAGTGCATGGCGATGCAGAGATTACCGTCACCGTGGACGGCAGGGTAATTGATGTGGAACTGGCGTGTGACGAGACGATGGGTGCTGTTGTCGTTTCCCCCGAAGGCGAACTCCGCTACGGACATACATATACGATTACCGCTATGCCGAAAGACGGTTATCGCTTCACCAAGTGGGAGGATGGCGAAACCTCCGCTTCCCGCGACATCACCGTCACCGGCTGGGCTTACTACTACGCCGTATTTGAGAAGCAGACCGAACCCACCGCCCTTGACGACGTAGAAGCATCCCCCGCTCCCCGCAAACTCCTCCGTAACGGCATCCTTTATATCGAGTACAACGGCACCACTTACACCCCCCTCGGTGCCCCCCTCAATTAAAGACACTGCCCCCTCCGTCCATTACGTCAGCACAGCGAAGCAGATCGTAAGAATTTTATTCTGACATCGGCTCTGCCGAAAGTGGTAGAAAGAGGAAGAAAGAACTAGAAAGAGCAAGAAAGAACTCCAGCTCGGCGGCTTAATCCCCGCCGAGCTGCTTTTTACTTTGTCCATTGCGTCTGAATCTGATTCAGACCGGCTCCCCAGAGCCGCTTGTATCCTTCTTGCCTCCTCTTCGGTATCCCGGTATCCCGACATCCCGTCATCCCGCTTTCCGCCTCGTTTTGTATAGTATATGAGTTTCGTCCATTGCGTTCAAATACTATTTGAACCGGCTCCTTAGAGCCGCCTGCGAATACAATGCAATTAAATTTACAATTTGAAATTTGTAATAATAGAAAATTCTTTCGTATCTTTGCCGCAAATATATCGATATCTGGTCTCCCGAAAGCACGAAATACCGGAATACCGTAAATCAACGACAACCAACTAAAACAACAACTATAATGAAAAAACTGTTCTTATTTATATGCCTGCTGTCGGTGACGGCGGGGATGCACGCGAAAAACGAGATCTATGCCGTCAGAGACGGCGGAAAGATGACCCTCTACTACGATGACCAGAAGAGCGTCAGAAACGGCGATGCCAGATGGTGGGAATGGGACAAGGACACCAAAAACCTGGTGACAGAGGCGGTGTTCGACATCTCCTTTCAGACCAACGATGCCAAACCGACAACCACCGAGGATTGGTTCTATAACTTTGAGAACTTGGAAAATATCGAGAATCTGAACCGGCTGAACACCTCCGAAGTATTCACGATGACCAGGATGTTCTATCCTTGCAAATCGCTGAAGTCAATTGATTTGTCCGGCTTTAACACAGAGAAGGTGGAAAGTATGGCGTATATGTTCGCCTACTGTGAAAGTCTCGAATCGCTGAATCTTTCAGGTTTCAACACGGAAAAGGTGACACAGATGACCTGTATGTTTTCCAATTGCAAAAAACTGACTACATTGGATTTGATGGGTTTTAATACCGACAAAGTGACTAATATGAGTTCGATGTTTCAGAATTGTTACGCATTGAGAACTCTGTATATCAACTTTTTCACAACGACCAACCTGACCGGTACGGCAAGTATGTTCAGCGGCTGTGAAAACTTGGAAACCATCTACTGCGACGAGGACTTCACCAAGGCGACGAAACTGGAGAACTCGAATTTGATGTTTGCTCATTGCAACAAACTCAAAGGCAACAACAACACAGCATTCGACAAAACGAAGACGGATGTCACCTACGCCCGTCCGGACGGAGGGGAAGGCGATGAGGGGTATTTCTCCGCTATGCCTGATTTCTATGCGGCATTGGATGAGGGCGGCACGCTGACGTATTACTTCGACTACGAAATGGCTTCCCGCAACGCGGTGGCGGACACGCACGACCCTGATGTAGAGGACGCTGTCAAAAAGGTCGTTATCGACCCGTCCATACAGAAGTTGCAGTTAGGCGCCATCAACGGCCTGTTCGCCGACTACCGTTTCATGACCGCCGTAGAGGGGCTGTCCAATCTTGACTGTGCGCTCGCGGGAGACCTCTCGGAGATGTTCAAGAACTGCGTCTCGCTCACCGCCATCGACCTCTCGGATATGAACCTGAAGAGCGTGACCAACCTCGCAGGACTGTTCGATGGCTGCAAGGCACTGAAGACAATCAACTTCGGCGACATTGACACAAAGAACGTATCGGACATGAGCAGTCTGTTTCAGGGCTGCTCCGCGCTCGAAGAACTGGATCTCGGCGCATGGACAACGGACAACGCGGACGACATGAGCTCGATGTTCTACGGCTGCACCGGACTCAAGAAAATCAGCCTCATGGGATGGAACACGGAGAACGTCCATCATATGTTCTACATGTTCCGCGACTGCGAATCATTAGAGGAGCTGGACCTGACCGGCTTCAACACGGCGAAGACGGCGGACATGTACCAGATGTTCGACGGCTGCAAGTCGCTGAAGCGACTGGTTCTTGGCGACGGGTTCGTCACAGGCGTGGCGGATGACCTGAGCGGTATGTTCCGCAACTGCGAATCGATAGAGGAGCTGCCGCTCGGCAAACTCACTATCCCCAATGTGACCAACCTGGGCGACACCAAGTCCGGCGGCATGTTCGAGGGCTGCAAATCGCTGCGCACGATTGACCTGTCGGGCTTCACCGCCGACAAGGCGGTCTCCGCCGTACAGATGTTCGCCGGCTGCGAGTCATTGGAGAGCATCGGCTGCAAGGCGGACTTCAGCACACTCGCCTCGCTGGCGGACGCCACGGACATGTTCGCAGGCTGTGTCAGACTGGCCGGCGACAAAGGCACCGTCTTCGACCCCGCCAAGACAGACAACAGCTACGCCCGCCCCGACGGAGGCGAGGACAAGAAAGGCTATTTCTCTGAAAAAGTCAAAACAGCCAATTATTTCGGCAAGGACATCACCTGGGAGGTGAAAGACAACGTGCTGTATATCTACGGAAAGGGCGATATGCCGCAAGCGGCGTATAAGGACATCCCGTGGAACAAACACAAGGCTTCCGTTACCGAAATCCGCATCGAGTCCGACCAGATCACCTCAATCTGCGACTCGGCGTTTTATGATTTTGGCAAGGTAGAGTCCGTGGTCTATCCCGAAAACACCGGTTTGACGAAAATAGGCAGAAACGCTTTCGCCCTATGCAAGGACATGAAAAAGATAGTGATTCCTGACAATGTCACCGAGATAGGCGAAGCATGCTTCGGCGCGTGCGAAGGCGCCACCTCCCTCACTCTGTCGAAGAACATGACCTCCATACCGAAAGATGCGTTTATCGAATGTGTCGGTCTGACAGAGATTGTGATTCCGGACAACATCACCGAATTAGGCGGGCAATGCTTCGGCGCATGCATCAGCGCCACCAAGCTGACTTTGTCAAAGAATATCACCGTCATCCCGGATGGTGCGTTTGCCAGTTGCGTAAGTCTGCCGGAAATTGTCATTCCCGACCATGTCACCGAGATAGGCAAAGCAAGCTTCGGCGGATGCGAAACCGCCACTTCGCTGACCTTGTCGAAAAATATGATTTCAATCCCCGAAGCGGCTTTCTACTCTTGCAAGGGACTGAAAGAGATTGTGATTCCGGACAATGTAGCCGAATTGGATGAATACAGTTTTGAATACTGCACCGCACTGACCAATGTCAGACTGCCTAAAAACCTTTTGGTTATCGGAGAGGGGGCGTTTGAAGACTGCGACGCTATCAAGGACGTGGTATGTCCGGCGTTGGTGCCGCCGACACTGGGGGATGACGCTTTTGAGGACATCAAAGGGTCGGGCGCGAAACTGCACGTCTATAAGTCGTTCGCTGCCGCATATACAGAGACGGAATGGGCATACTATTTCACCATTGAGGGCAGCCTCTTGGAGTGCAAAGTGACCGCATCATCGGCGGACGAGGTGCTGGGCAAAGTGTCGCTGACCTTTGAAAAGGAGGACCTCCTCAGCGAGAAGGACGGCGTGTTCATCGTCCGCGAGAACGCGAAGGCGCATCTTGTTGCCACCGTCACAGGCGAGAACGCCAAGTTCGTCCGCTGGAACGACGACGCGGAGGACAACACCCAGGCGGAACGCGACGTGACCGTCACATCGGACTTCGACTTCGTTGCCCTCTTCGCACCGGCTGTTGTTTATTTCACCGTCACCTATTACGATTGGGATCTCACGCCTCTTGGCACCGAGCAAGTGGAGGAAGGTCATGATGCCAAAGGTCTGGAGACCGACCCCGAGCGTGAAGGTTACACCTTCATCGGCTGGTCCAAGCCCCTCACCAACATCACCGCCGACCTCTCCGTCGCCGCCCAGTACGAAAAGAAAGAACCCACAGCCCTTGACGACGCGGACGTTCAGACCGCTACACCCCGCAAACTCCTCCGCCACGGCATTCTTTATATCGAGTACAACGGCACCCTCTACGACGTCACCGGCAGACAGACCCGGTAAGCGGTCCTTTATGGCAGAAAAACAACCGGAGGCGGGGCATCTTACCATGCCCCGCCTTTTTTACGCTCCATTTCAGTATTTTTTGCACATATCGGAATTTTGCCGCACCTTTGCGGCGGATTTAAGAAGAAAGGGTGAAATTATGGAAACTGCAATGAGAACCTTACAGGTGACTTTGCCTCTGGCGGATGCCTCTTTTCTGCGTCATCAGTCCCGTAGAATGGGTTGGCGGGTCACCACCGTCCGTCAGAAACCCGAACCGGAACCGAAAGTAAAAATGACTGAAGAGGAGTTCCGCGCCAAACTGGCACACTCCAGCGCGCAATTTGCAGAGGGCAAGACAGTTGCTATGCGCCCTGATGAAACACCGGAACAATTTATTGACCGATTGCTATGTATGCAGTAGAATTAACCGAGGATGCAAAAAAAGACATCTTCCTTTTGCAGCGCAATGCGCCTTCGGCTGTCAGAAAACTCGCCAGACTTCTTGGAGAGTTACGTGAGCATCCCCGCACCGGAACGGGACAGGTGGAGCGGTTGAGACATTTCAAGAACGAGACTTGGTCGCGCAGGATTACGAAAGAGCATAGACTGGTCTATGAGATACACGATGACCTGGTCATAGTACTGGTAATCTCTTCTTACGGTCACTACGATGACAAATAATCCAATGCCCGATGTTTACAGGCGGCCGGGACAATGTACCCCTGTCGCCTGTCATCTATATAGCAACAACCTATCCAACTACCATAATGAAACAACTTTTCTCCTTATTGGCTGTCCTGTGGATTGTGGCAATGGGAACCGTCAAAGCGGCTGAAAACGAGATTTACGCCGTCTATAGCACCGACGGTCAAACAATGACCCTCTATTATGACAATCAGCGTGCCGCACGAAGCGGCGTGACGGATTGGTTTTATTATGATGATCTGCCCCGGAGTGAGAAAGACCGGCTCCATGCTGTCAAGACGGTCGTGCTCGACATCTCGATGAAAAAGGCAAGACCCACATCGACAAAGAGATGGTTCTTTAATTACAACATCACCAAGATAGAGCATCTGGAGTATCTGAACACAGAGAACGTGACAACGATGGCAGCTATGTTTTCTGTATGTCATTCCCTCAAGGAAGTGGATGTCAGCACGTTCAATACGAAGAACGTAACAGACATGAACTGTATGTTTGCCTTTAGCATGGAACTCGAATCGGTGGATGTACGGAACTTTGACATGCAGAGAGTGAATGAGACTTCCTGTATGTTCGCCTACTGCACGGAACTCACCACCATCCTATGTGACGATGACTGGAGCAAATATAGTAAGATTTATTCTTCGGGTATGTTCTTTTGGTGTGAGAAATTGGCAGGTGGCAAGGGAACCAGATATAACGCCGAAATAACCGACATGACGTATGCACGTCCCGACGGAGGAACCGGGAACCCCGGATATTTCACAGAAAAATGAACTCAACGCCGTATTGGATGGTACGACCCCCACATTCTACTATGACAACAAGAAAGCCGAATGAGGAGTACGCTATTGGGAAATGGGATGGTCGTCGGAGAAAGCCAAATTCCCGAGCAATACCACCGAAGTGGTCTTTGACCCCTCTATGAATAACGCCTTTCCGACAAGCACAAGTTACTGGCGATTGTTTTTGACTGAAAGAACTGTGTCTCAAACTAATAGGAGAACTGTTACTCAGCAAAAAAGAATGTAACAGGTCACCGGATGACCAATAGAAAGACACTTACAGACAACCGTCCGGGAATTGCCTGTAAGTGTCTTTTTGTTTGCTCCCATTGTCTCTATAGCAGATTCACGAAAGTCCTGTAGTTGCCATCATCTTGCGGGCAGGTCTGTCCGCTCGCCTGCCGCCACAAACCGCTGCGAGGCGATACCGCAGTTTGCAGCCTCGCGCAACTCTTCGTTTCTTCTTATCCGCGCCATCTTTCTGTTGTTGCATGGCGATAAATTTCTCCCTCTTGATTGCAGCAAGCCCACCCCTGCAGACGATTTTAGTAGAACAGAAAAGTCACCCGGCATTTTCAACGGAGGAAGGATGACATCTGAGAATGGCGTTTGTTGGAGGAAAAAGACGACAGCTTGAAGGATATTGTATTCTTTATCCTCCAAGAACTTCGTCAAAGCACTATGCTCTGTGTAAGTTTTACAGGAATAAATATTTTGTTTGTTCCTGTGATGGGGGGAACAATGGCTATATCCTGCTTAAGTCATTCAATAAACAGAGAGATATTAATTCCGAGTAATACTCTTCTGCCTCTTCGTCTTTATTTAGCATCTTTTCAATTTTCACAAGGAACTGGAGAGTATTTCCGAGGTATTGTATGTATTTTTCCGGGCACTCTTCAGCCAGCCGTTCGCGAATTTCCAACGCGGACAGGTAGTTCTTTTCGGCATCTTCATACTGCCCCATCTCTGCCTGCAGCGTCCCCAGATTATTATATGTAAAGGCAAGATCTTCCTCGTATATATCCGGATTGATTTGTACAAGGCGTAAATGAATTTCCAATACCAACAAATGGTTTTTTAGCGACTCCTCTAAACGATGGTTCATCCGTTGTAAATTTGCGAGATTATATAGCGCTCTCGCATAGTCAGGTTCATGGACTTCCGAATTCTCTTCTGCCATACGTTTAAAAATAACAACAGATTCCATGAATAATGGTTCTGCTTCTTCATATCTCTCTTGTTTACTTAATATTATTGCAATTCTAATCAACATATTGGCCATACTTGTTGAGTAAGTATCAGGATTTATCCTTAGTAACTTCCTTTGAATATTTAATGCTTCTCTAAAATTCTTTTCTGCCACATCATATTGACTCATATCATCTAAGAGAAGTGCATAATTATATAAAGTAATAGACAAAGATGGCAGATATATGTCGGGGTTCTCTTGGGCAAGTTTTCTCCGATTGTGCAATACCTCTTGATAAATTTCTTCGGCTTCTTCATAACGATGTAGGTTGCGATATAGTATAGCGAGATTAGAAAGCGTATCTATCATATTTGAAAAAGCATCAAGATCATTAGGATTATCTTCTGCTAATTTAATTCTTATATCTAATGCTTCATTGCAATTCGTTTCTGCCTCATCGTATCTTTGTAAATCATCTTGCAAAACAGATATATTATGCAGGGTCATCGCTAAGTGTGACCAATATTCATCATTCTTATCGTATTCGAATTTATTGAGAATATCTATTGCTTCCCACAAAAACTCTTCTGCTTTTGCGTGTCTGTTGAGAGTCCTTTGTAAATTTGCGAGATTATTTAAAGAGTCGACTACTTTGAACAGAAATTCATCTGGGTTTTGTTTCGCCAATAATCGTCTAATAGATAATGATTCTGTATGATTCTTTTCTGCCTCATTATATAACTGCAAATCCACTTGTAGCAAAGCGATATTGTTAAGTATTCCGGAGATTTCACATGAATATTTAGTGGGATTTTTCTTAGATAACTGACGATATATATTCAATGCATTTTGTTGAAGAGAAATGGCTTCACTCTTGTTGTTGTTAAATTGCCTCATTCGGCCATAATCATGGTATATCTCAGCAAGTTTTGCATTATCGAAACTAATCGCATTTGCAATTAATAAAGCTTGTTCGTAGGCTTCACAAGCTGTGTTAATTCGTTCAGTTAAGGAGAGTTCTATGTTCGCCATAACAATGTCAGGTTTCATGAGAAATTCTTCAATGGTCAGTTCGAGGTTCTTGCGATGTTGCTCATATTGTTTCACCTCTTGTTCAGCCTGACGTTTCATCTCCTCCATATTGAGGATGTTATCGGCTTCTACGGCATCTCCGCGCTCAAAAGCCTCTTTGGCGCGCAACATACGTTCCGAGATAGCCTCGCCGGCTCGTTTGGCGAAACCAAGTGCAATATCATAGAGATGGTTCTGGTATTTCTCGAACTCATCTGATACTTTCTTACGCTTCGACTTGATAGACAGATACTCGTCCTCCAGATCCTCATCGTCTGGATCGGCTTTCCATCGCTTGCGAGCCTCAGCGGCTTGCTGGTCAAGGTCTGTCAGTTCGGTCTGTAAGCGTTGGTATTCCTTGTTCATCGATGCAAACGGCACATTATCAAGGCTGACAACTTCTTTCTCTCCAACTTTGACTTTACCGTCTTTAACAACTATGAGTTTGTCTTCATCAGCAGATGCCAAGCGATGCTGGTAGGACTCAAACTGCAAGATAAACTGCAGATTCATTGTATCTACGTTCTCAAACTTACAGAAGAAATGACCATAGTTGGTAACGAAGTTGGCCTTAAAATCTTTCAGCACATCGGAAATGTATTGCGTCGGTTCTTTGAAGAACACATATAGGTTCTGCGGGTTTTTACCGGCTTTGAGTGCCTGATAAGCGGCAGTCAGTTCCTCTGACGCATTCTCCGCCAGCTCGCGCCAATAGAGAGTGAGACACATCTCGCATTCACCGGCTTCCTCCATAAAATCTTCCACAGATCCGTCGGTATTCGGATCCCACTTAACGCGCTCCAACTCGATACCACGCGACACCAACGACTCGTTGAGCGCTTCTATCAAACTGGAGAATTGTATTTTCTCTTCGTGCAACTCCTCCGGGGCCACGATAAGGATCTTAATGGTTTTCATATTATTGCGCGTTTAGTTCAGCACGTTTGGTTTTGATTGATTCATGTATGTTATAGTTTATTGAGCCTTTCTCGGCTATCTATTGCTTCCGGATCATCCTCAGGCAGCAGTTCAATAGCGGCTTGGAATTTAGCGCGTGCGGTTTCGGCATCTGTCATCATTGCATATGTACGACCTAAACGATTAAGCAAAATTGCTTTCAGTGGAACTTCTCCAATTGTCTCCGCGATTTCGTATGCCTTGCTGATATATTCGAGCGCTTTATCATAGTCGCTCCTTAAATATGTCACAACTCTCAGAAAACGAATAAAATATATACGATTTTTCTTGTCTGTATCCACAATTTTTTGTACCTTTGTCCCCGAAAACCTTGCAGAAACAAGAAGATATATGATAGGGAAATCGCCA
>JAIKXR010000005.1 GCA_024683975.1 Paludibacteraceae bacterium | reverse complement strand
AAGACAGAGCAGACAGACCTGTTGCAAGCTGTTTACGGCCGTAACGGCGAATGTCCGGCAGTTGTGATTGCAGCAAGCACATCGGCCAACTGCTTCCAATACGCGTTTGAAGCATGCCGCATAGCACTTGAGAATATGACTCCTGTTATCCTGATGACCGACACCTATCTTGCCAATGGTACGGGATTGTGGCGGCTGCCCAAACTTGCCGAGCTGCCGGAGATTCATCCGCAAGGTGTTCCAGCCGAACTCAAAGGCAGATATAACGCTGCTCTTCGCGATGAGAACAGCGTCCGCTACTGGGCATTCCCCGGAATGGAAGGTTATGAACACCGTAATATAGGTCTTGAGCGGGACAGCCAGAAAGGTTCGATATCGACCAATCCGGAGAACCACGAAAAGATGGTCAAGGCCCGTCAGGCCAAAGTGGATCAGGTGGCTAACCGCATTCCTTTGCTGCAAGTACAAGGTAATGCAGAAAGCGACACACTGTTAGTAGGCTGGGGTTCCACTGAAGGTCACTTACACGCAGCAGCCAACGAACTAAACTGCGCTTTGGCTCACTTCAACTACATCAACCCGCTTCCTAAAAACACAGAAGAGATAATGCGCCGTTACAAGAAAATCGTTGTATGCGAGCTTAACAACGGTCAATTCGCATCACTTCTCCGCTCGAAGATTGCAGGTGTTGACTTCAAACAATACAACGAGATAATGGGTCAGCCGTTTGCGGTTGAACGTATAGTGGAATCTATTAAAAAACTCTAATTATGGAAGCAAGTCAATTCAAAAGCGATCAATATGTACGTTTCTGCCCCGGTTGCGGCGACCACGCTATCTGCATGGCACTGCAAAAAGCTATGGCACAAGTAGGCGTTCCCACCCACGAGACAGTGGTTATTTCCGGTATCGGTTGCTCAAGCCGTATGCCTCACTACCTTAACACATACGGATTCAACACTATTCACGGTCGTGGTGGTGCAGTGGCAACAGGTGTCAAGACTGCTCACCCCGAACTGACCGTATGGCAAATGTCGGGTGACGGTGACTGTCTCGCCATCGGTGGCAACCACTTCATTCACGAGATTCGCAGGAACGTGGATCTCAATATCTGCTTGTTCAACAACCGCATATACGGTCTTACAAAAGGTCAGTACTCACCCACATCGCCCAAGGGCTTTGTGAGCAAATCAAGTCCCTTTGGCACAGTGGAACGTCCGTTTATACCGGCAGAACTGGTTATGGGTGCACGCGGAACATTTTTCGCCCGCACACTTGATGTCGATATGCCGACAACAGTTGATTGCATGGTAAAAGCGAAAGACCATAAAGGCGCATCAGTGATTGAATGTCTCGTTAACTGCGTAATCTTCAACAACGGTACACATAACTGGATAGCTGACCGTGAGACACGCGCCGAACGCAGCATCATCCTTCGTCACGGCGAAAAAATGATCTTCGGTGCCAACAAGGACAAAGGTTTGGCACTTGATTACAGTCAAGGTTTGATGCCTCGTCTGATAGTTGTGGCTGCTGACGATGAACGCGTCCTGATTCATGATGCACATACGCAAGATTCAACTTTGCACCGTATGCTTGCTATGATGGGACAAGATAAATTCACCGATGTTGCCAACGCAGAGATTCAACCCGAACTGCCTATTGCACTCGGCGTTATCCGCGATGTTGAAGCCGAAACTTACGATGAGGCTGTGCGTAACCAAATCAATGATGTACAAGCCAAAGCCAAAGTGAAGACTTTCGATGAACTGCTGATGACCCTCGAACACTGGGATATATGATTACCATAGCCTATGCCCGCAACGGTTTTGCCGACAAGTTTGGCATTCCCCGCCAACCTCTTCGCGACAGTATTATAGAGACAAAAATAGTGTTTACCGAAGAATATCGCGTTGCGGAAGCGTTGCGCGGCATAGAAGGCTTTAGCCACTTATGGCTGTTGTGGGGATTCAACAATAACAACCGTAAAGAATGGTCGCCTACCGTCCGTCCACCCCGTTTGGGTGGCAACAGACGTGTAGGCGTTTTTGCGACCCGTTCGCCGATTCGCCCAAATCCGATAGGGCTGACGGCTGTAAGGCTGCTGGAAGTGAGGAAAACGGATGAAGGTCAAGTTCTGATAGTAGCCGGGGCGGACTTACAGGACGGTACGCCTATATATGATATTAAGCCATATATAGCTTACAGCGATGCCATACCTGATGCAAAATGTGGCTTTGTTGATGAAGTTGATTTTCCGATGTTGGATGTTGTTTGGGGAAATGACGCCCGGAATAATCATGATAGTATGGGTATCCAAAATAATCGTGGATATTCGTTAGTATCGCGTGAGGAGTGGGAAGATATACTACGTCAAGACCCACGTCCGGCATATCAGGATGACCCTAATAGGATTTATCACATAACTTATAAGAACGAAGAGTTGTCATTTAGAGTTGAGGGAAAAAAATTGATTGTTACGGAAGTTTCCTGTGTGAAATATCATCGTTACTAATCAATTTGTTATAGACTTTTTTTATTTTTTTTTATTTATTATTTGCCTAGATAAAAAATGTACCGTACTTTTGCACCCGCTTTTGGGAGGAAAAACGTTCAGAGGAGCGTAACTCAAAAGGGCGTTTAGCTCAGCTGGTTTAGAGCATCTGCCCTACAAGCAGAGGGTCCGCGGTTCGAATCCGTGAACGCCCACAGGAAAGAGATTGCGAAAAAACGCAATCTCTTTTGTATTGTACGTCACGAGACACACTGTTTTGAACACTACTTGTTCTCCAGTAAACTGTTTTTATCCCAAATCGGTCATTATACCTAATAAATCCGTGGTAACATTTATAATCTACTGTTATTCAAATTAATACAAATCCATTTTTCTAATGACGGTCATTAGAAAATGCAATATATAATGACTTGTATATCAATTATTTACAACGAAGACCACGCATAAAATATTGTTAATGACCGATTTGGGTTTATACAACATCGTATGCATTTTCAGTTCATTCAATTAGAAAGGGTGCACCAACATTCCTTGATGCACCCTTTTCTAACTGACCGGGAAATCTTTATTCAAGACGTTGGCCTTGTGCCGTATAGCGGACACCATTACGAATAATGTACAAGATACCGTCTTGAACGTACTTCTTGGGAGTATTAACGTCTTCCAATTCGCCATCCACCACTTCAAGTTCGCCAACTATCTCTCCACCCTCGCTTTCTGCCACTATGCGTACACGACAGCCAGCCTGAAGACTCTCAGTGGAACGGAAGATGCCGCGATAAGCAAGCAGATTGGTACCGGCGGCATTGGCTTTCTTTATCGTATTATTACTCAATCCAAAATAGAAGTTACCATCATCTTCTGCCCCCTTGACTACACCGGTGCGGAGCGTTCCTACCATATAAACAACGCCTTTGGTTTTATAGCCCTCCAGATTAGAGACATTGTAATTTGAATTGTTATCAGCATCTGTATTAACAGTAACGCCGGGGAAGACAAACTTGTCCTTCTGGGCTAACTTGGCATTAGCATTCACTATATATCCCTTGCCTGCGTCAAGTCTCTTGGCTTGGCTGAAGTACAGGGTTATACCAGATTCGAGGTCACCTTCCGTATAACTGAACTCAAATACTCGTCCCGACATTCCTACAACCCCCATAACTGCGGCAGTAACATCGAAAGGCAGGCAGAGAGTAGCCCATTGACCACGATCGAATTTACGCTCGAGAGTGGCAGTAGCCGTTCTTTCACCATTGTAAAGATTAGAAAAGTTTGTATAATAATCGGCATCCTTCCTCTCCTGAAGGTTGATATACAAGTCCTTTTTGTACTGCGCCGTATAAGTGGCATCACCCGTTACAGCAGGAAGTGCCGTTCCTTCCGCATACGTTTTATTGTCGCTGTCAATCCAATTAGTGAAGGTGAACTCGTACCAGTTATATTCGTCGCCCTCGTTCTCGCGGGTAGGTGTACCATCAAAGACGGGGATTGAACCTAATGCCAACTGATAGGTCTGCAACTCGCTGCCATCCGGGTTCTCGAAGCGTACCGTATAGGTCAGCTGCCCTATAACCGTCAGTTCGAGCGTGCAAATACTGTCGCAGCCTTCAGCATTGACGAGCGTGTCGCGCACCGAAACAGGCTTGCTGTACTCTTTGCCGTGCCACGGGAAGCTCTCGCCCGCGTTGATGGTGGCAACGGTGTTCTCATACGTGCGGAGACGGACCTCCACGTTGTATGCAGCGAGGCTGTCGGCACCCGATGCCGTCGTGTACATGCGCTGGTAGATGCCCTCCGTCTTGACAAGGGTGTCGTTATCGAAAATCCACACGCTGTCCCCTTCGCAGATACTGACGGGGAAGGTCTCGGTTATCAGGTCATTCACCCACAAGTCGAACACCACAACGCTGTCACAACCCGCAGCGTTCTCTAACGTCTTGGTCATATAGGTCGTTTCCGAGTATTCAGT
>JAIKXR010000181.1 GCA_024683975.1 Paludibacteraceae bacterium | reverse complement strand
ACATACATTAGCAAGGTGCAACACAAACTGAACAGAAGACCAAGAGAAAAATTAAACTTTGACACGCCACTTGTTTGCTTCGCCAAAAATCTGAACTAATTTTGCCACACGAAAAATTGCATTTGCTGTTGGACAGTATATACAAGAAGATACAAGAAAGCCTCAAGAAAAATTTTCACCAACCGTTGCACGCCTCATAACTTTGTCATACCTTTGCCGCCCTTTTGGTAATCAATCAGACGATTGCCTTTGATGGTACCTGATTCAAGATTTTGTTTTCCCCTTTAGAACGATTTAACTATGAAAAATCTGGATAAAATAAAGAAACACTTGCAAGACATGCTTTTAGAGGTCATAACCGACACCTCTTCCGATACATCGAATGATAAAACATCCAAAATAGCAGTTGATTCTCCTTCAAAAGACAAAGACACTCCTGTCAATATCAACGAAAGCGAACTGCCAGACATCGCAGACATCTTAAACGAAGACGAAGAAGATAACACTCCAACCCACAAAGACGGCGCACTCAATTTCATCAAACAAGTAGGCAAACGCAACCAGTTCAAGGTAGCCGTTCTGCATACGTCAGATGACAACTCCTTCTGCGGTTTTAGGTATCAAGGCGGGTATTTTATCGCCCGAGCAGGAGTCAAAGAGCCTTACATATTCCTCCAGTTCGGCAGATTCGCAGAAATGCCTTACAACGCTGACAATTACCAACGCGCCCTGCAAATATGCCATCGCTGCAATTCCGCTCTTGGATACGGGAAGTTCACCTTCAACTACGATGAAGAATCCAACAGTCTGCTGTTCAGTATCGCCGTTGAGACCATCGAACCTTCCGAACACGCTTTCATCTCTTACATGGGTATGATGATGCGTATGGCTAACGAAGTGCGTGAATACATCTCCGGCCATAAGCAAGGTCACTTGCCTTATAACGGCTCCATCCCTGATGACGATGAAGACCTAATCAATATCCGTCGTGACCTCTATCGGCTCGCTAAAGCCGAAATGAAGCAACAGGACAAAGCCATCCGTGAGCATAACCCCAAGGCCAGAAAACCTAAATCAGATACCGTAGGCGAATATCTTTCTTATCTCTTTGATGGCGAACAACCCGCTGACCTTCTTTCCCTTACTGTCCAGTCTTCGCAAGGCGTTCAGGAACTGACCGACCACAAACAAATCTATGACTTCAATCTTTTGTCTTGCGCTGTGCGAGGGAAAGGCAAAAAAGCCTCTTTTGTAAGTGACAATCCAATTGTTCTCACTCTTGATGCAGCAACCAACCACTATATCTTTACCCTGCATCCGGTAGGAGCAGAGAAAGAATTCCTCTCTATGCGCCTGACAGCCGTACGCACCCCTCATGAGTTTATGCAAGACTATACACCGGCACCGGTATATGTTCCCAAAGCTTATTCGCTCAAACTCTGCTTCATTAAGACAACAAAGAAAGCCGTCCAGCCGACAGAAACCAGAGAGCCATTCATACCGGGCTTGACATCGGATTATGCCGATCAGTTCAGAAAGGCTCACGAGCTCGTGCAAAACGAGTTCTATTACCAAGCCATTGTCATGCTGCAACCCATCTACGAGGCAATCAAAATGAGATACTGGGATATGCGCGGCCGCGACCGCGACTTCTTCTTCGCGGTCTGCTACGACCTCGGCTTCTGCTATACCTCTCTGCGCCTCTATGAAAAGGCATATTTCTACCTTGACATCACGCGCAACAGCAACCGCTACGACTGCGAACAGATGTATTTCAACTCACTTGCCGAAGGACGTGACGTGCGCATATTCGAAGACCTTCAAGGCGAAATTGACGAGACACGACGCTCAATTCAGAACGCACGTGCGGAAATATCCGATTCCGAATCCGATGATATAGATAACGACTCAGACGACTTCTTTGTTGAGTCTAATGCAAACGGAGGACTCAACCGTTTAGTTGACTACTACGCATTCCTCCAACGCCGGTTGGGCTATTCACAAATCAATTTCGGATACCTCGACGCTGCCGAAGAAACATTCCGAAACCTCCTCAAGCACGAGGGCAGCCGCGATTACGCAAAGCAGGAACTTAAGCATATCGCCCTTCTAAGGACCAACGAACAGCACCGTAAGTTGCATTGACACACCAGAACACGTACTGCGCCACCATACAATAAGACCCGGCTTGCCACCACATAACGGTATATAACAAGTCGATAAACAGCCAGATAAACCATTGCTCCCTGTATGCCATCACAAGCAAGATCTGTGCAGCAAAAGCAGGAACGGTGGTCAAGGCATCCAAATATGGCTGCGTATCATTAGTAAATCGTCCCAACAACCATCCGGTCAATAGCGAAGCGACCAGCAGGAAGACGCTCAATGTCACAAACACCATCGGACGCATACAACGAAAAGGGATAACGTCCCTTTTCTCTTTTTCTCCACTTTCCTCCCGAATAAGTTTGCGCCAATTATAAATGCCGTAAATCTGTGAAGCAAAATAGAAAACGTTGATTGCTATCCCCCCATAAAACCGCTCTAACACGCACAGATAAGTGTAGGTCAGTATCTGCCCGAAACCGAAAAAAAAGGTAAGCCATTTGCCTTGCGCACACAACACCACCGAACATACACCAAACAACGCACTCACTAACGCCCATACATTATCCGGAGCAATGGCGTAAGTCACCGCCTGAACCGCAATACCCAACGTCAGCAGTATGTATGTGTCCCTATTTCTGTGGTCGCCCGCTTTCATCTTGCCAGCGGAATGTCTCCTCATAATCCCAATTATCCCTAATTTTCAGCCGTTTAGGGAAATAATACATAGGTTCGGGTTGGCGATGATGCAGGTAATCGCCCGTTGTCCATACGCTGTCGCCGTTAAAGTCCACAAACAGACGCAACATATATGTATCGCCTTTCAGCCGCTCGAACTGGACATCGCCGGTCTTGCTTATAGCCTCTGTTGCAACAGGAACGTCCTTACCGTTAAGCAGTTGCACAAACAGGTTCGTTTCCGCCGGACTTACAATCACCTTCAACGATGCCGTTGCCGTTGAGTCAATCTTGGGTGATTCGATTTTAACCGAATCAGTCTTGACAGAGTCTTGCGGAATGGTGTCAACAGCAGTTGTGTCTTTAGGTATCAGACAGTTAAAGAGTCGCAATATCAGCCCTGAATCACTTACCTCTACAGGTTGATCCATAAAAGCGACAGGCTCATTCCTCTCGTACGTATAGTTGCGGTTGCTGTCAGAGAGTGCATAAACCCTATATGTCCCCTCTGCTATATGGCGAATATCAAAATGCCCGGTTGAATCGGTGCGTGCAATCCTCAAAAAAGGTTTTTTATACACCACGCTGTCTTCCGTTTCCACAGGATGAATACCCACGATAACTCCTCCTGCCGCTTTCAGCGTTTCGGCAAAAACAACCTCACCCGACAGACTGCACGAGTCGATCTTATCCCCTGTAGAGAACGACAACGTATAGTTTGACACCGCGTTCTTCTCGTTGTTATCCTGTATGGCATTTCCGAAATATATAGTGTAGGTCGTATTCGGCATCAGTGAGTCGCTCAACGTCACAGACACTTTTTTGCCTACTGCTTTCACTACCGGCTGTGCCTGTCCGGGGGGAGAAACCAGCACTTGCTCCGTTGGCCGGTCCAACTTGACATACTCATTAAAGCGTATCTGTATCTCTTGCGATTGCACACCTGTGGCACCGTCTTCAGGCACCGATGCCAACACTTGCGGCGGTATGGAGTCCAGAGGACCTCCCTGCGGTCCCGCCCCCCTACTAGCACAGCCGGTCAGCAGACATAAAACGCCTACTATTGAGTACAATATATATTTAATCTCACTTTTCACTTAAAACATTTATTGCCCGTTTCAGCGCTTTGTCTTCTCTGAGCAGAAACTCCACTCGTCCTTTTTGGAAGTAGTATCTCTCCACTATATCTGCCCCAATCAGTTCCTTGACCTCGTCCTTATGCCGCATTATCGCCTCCCTGAATGACGGACGGAGTTGCACGCGAAGACTTTCCATCTGCGACATAGCCGCCGAATCTATATCCTCCTTCTTCGCCATCTCTATCAGTTCGTCAAGATATTTGGATGTCTCCGTTTCGTACACAAAGTTCTTGCTCTCCAGATATTGCATAAAGTCCTCCAAATCTTCGTCCGACAGTTCAAACTTGTCCGGCCGAACAATCCCGTTATGCGTCTGACGATAGCGGCTGGCATAGTCAAAGAAGTGGTGCTTTCTGACTAATGAGTAGCATATATCCACTTTCTGTGAGTCTTTCAGCACTATATCCGGTTGTATGCCGCCTGCCGTGTCGCGTTGCAGTTTTTCTCCGCGTTGCAGTGCATCGTAATTGATGGCTTGTATGCATCTTCCCGAAGGCAAATAGTAATGAGCCGTTGTCACTTTCAGGTTTCCGCCGTATGCAATCGGCCGGATGGACTGAACCAGTCCCTTACCAAAAGTGCGTTCCCCTACCAATGTCGCCCTATGAAGGTCTTGGAGACTGCCCGACACAATCTCTGCCGCCGATGCAGTTCCTCCGTTAACAAGGAACACCAAAGGCAAAGTTGCATAAACAGGCGTGGTACTCGTTGTATATGACCTGTTGGCAGTATGTGTCTTGCCTTTGGTCGTAACCACCTCCGTGCCTTTGTCCACGAACAGCCCCACTATCCTTATGGCCTCATCTATCAGACCTCCTCCGTTTCCGCGCAAATCAACTATCAACCCGCTTAAAGGATGTTCCTCCGACATCTGCTGTACTGCCTCATAAAAAGCAGCGGCACTGCCCGATGTGAATTCCGAAAACAGAATATAACCTATGCTGTCGTTATACCTGCGGTAGAAAGTCACCGGCGGCAAATGTATTTCCTTTCTTATAACCTCTTTCTCTATAGGTTTCCTCTCCCCCTCGCGTTCAAGAAGCAGTTTGACCGATGTACCCGCCTCACCTCTCAACCTGTTGCTAATCTCCTTCGTCGGCTGGCCGTCACACTTGAAATTATCCACCTTGACAATCCTGTCACCCGCACGTATATCGTTCACTTGTGCGGGCATACCCTCGTATGGCTCGGCTATGTAAATCATACTGTCCCGTGCCATTATCATCGCACCTATCCCGCCGTACTTGCCGGTGGTCATTATCCGCAAATCCGTATCCTGTTCCTTAGGGATGTATATGGTATAAGGATCCACCTGACGCAACATCATTTTCAGACCCTCTTCCGTCATCTTATCATAGTTTAGAGTGTCAAAATAATTCATATCCAACTGACGCATCACGTCTGTCAGAATTGTCATAGACTTCTCTATGCGAGTGGTCTGCTCCTGAGCACCAACGCCAAGAGTAAAAAACAAAGCAAGTAATGGAAATATACGTTTCATATCCTTAAGTGTACGCATTCGTCCCCGAATGCAGTTCAAACAAAAAAGAATTATAAATCTTGTTATTTAGAAAAATGTATAAAAAGTGAATGGAAAAGTAGTTGTAATTACGGCAGGCGACAGGGTACCAATCTGCTTACATCTCTATTATAACTATATAGTTCCCGCACCAATGATGAAGAGATATAAGCGTGTTCCGGTCTCGCATACAGCAACACTGTCTCTATTCCGTCCAACTGTCTGTTGGCTTCAGCCATAGCCTGTTCGTATTCAAAGTCTTGCACCGTCCTCACCCCCCGTAGCAGAAACTTCGCCCCATGCATGCGCGCAAAATCCACTGTCAAACCATCGTATACATCCACTGCCACACGTTCCTCTGACTTAAAATAGTCCTTAAGCGATTCTACACGAAATGCCAACGGAAAAGTCTCCCCCTTCATACTGTTCCTGCCTATGCCAATCACCACTCTGTCAAACAATTGCAAACCTCTTTCTACTATATCCAAATGACCTATAGTAAACGGGTCAAAACTCCCCGGAAAAATAGCTGTACGCATATTTGTTTATCCTTTCTGTTGTCTGGCTGCCTCGTAGTTGAGTACAGGATTTTGATACATCTCTCTCAATCGTTCCATCAAGTATGCCTCGTCTTTGTCAGGCATATCTATCTTCGCCAACTGTCCGCGCAGATACTCCTCAAAATCCTCGCCTCTTTCATATATCTCATATCCTATATGTATCTGATAGTCTATTCGTTTGGCTACAGCCTGCACTTGCTCGTTCCTGTTCATTGCTTCTAATTCAGACTTGTGTGCGTCCAGCCAGTGATTCAGACTCGGAGTTATCCTATATACCACCCGCCCTTTCTTGCCAAATATACCGGTCTTCATTGATTTCTCATCCTCACCTTTCTTCTTGTGCCAATGCTCATTATCTCTCCTTTGCTGCATCTCCTGCGCCTTCAGATAGTCACACGGGTCTAACTCGTAGTTGATACTTACAGGGCATATATTCAGCATCCTGACGCTATCCAGAAAATTTCCGTCACCCATCGTCAGCATCTTCAACACTGCCGGTTGCGTCAGGTCATTACCATTCTTGGCCCGTCCCTCACGCTGTGCCAACCAAATACTCTTTCCCTTGCCCCGCAAGTGTTGTATATATGAACTCAGATGTTGAGCGTTCTTTATAGCATCCTTGACACCGCCATTACGCACCACCACGTAGCAACGGTTATATCTGACCAGCCATTCAACCCACTTCTTCCCCAACAAGTTGTTACCAATACCCATATAAGGACGAATATTGTAGTGAGTTCTAAGCATATAACTCAACCACGCCGCATCCATCACTATATCCCTGTGATTAGTCAGGAACGTGGCACCATGACGAAAGTCATCACGTATCATCTTCCTATCCGCCTTGCTTTGCCACGGACTGCCTCCCCCGCCTAAATCCAACTTGACAGACTTGGCTTTACTGCGCCGAAGTATCTCCATAAAAGGGCAAACCAACAGTATATCCGTCAATCCTAACAACGGACCTACACGATAAGCCTCTATATCCTTATATTCATTCATCTTATCCTTTATTGGTTGTGGAACACCTGCAAGCCGGTCTTCTGTTATTTATTGCCCTAATGCCTCTTTTGCGGCTTCTCTGTACGCCACCATCAGTCCTCCTGTCCCCAACAGCGTTCCGCCAAAGTACCTCACTACCACAACTAATATATTGTCCTTTTTCGCTCCGTCAATCGCCCGCAGTATAGGCAACCCTGCCGTACCGTGTGGCTCACCGTCATCTTTCGTACGCCATAAGTTCTCACCAAGACGATACGCATAACACACATGACGCGCATCGTGATATTTCTTCTTGTATTTCGCTATCAACTCCTTGGCATCATCTTCATTGCTAATTTCCTCGGCAAACGACAAAAATTTCGATCCCTTACTCTTATATAATCCCTGACCGACTAACATATCTGCAATTCCTTATATTCTTTAAACCGACTAAGATATTTGTCCATTGCTTTTCAGTAAAAGCATCAAAATTCCGCCGCAAAGATACTCTAAATATAACATATTATGCAACACCTCTTCATTTTTCACTAAAAATACCGTCCTATTCAAGGTCGTCAAAACCATAATGGCATCTTACAAAACTGAAAAAGGAGCAACATAAAAGCGGGAATAACCCTATTTCGGACGAAAAAACATCCGGGAAAACATAGTATTTGCATACTTAAAAAAGAAACCTTACTTTTGCCGCCGTTTTGGAGTAATCATTTCCGCCTTGCCATAACAATTCACTCAACCCAGCGGATGAACTATATACATACAATATGAGTAAAAACTTAGTTATTGTCGAGTCCCCTACCAAAGCGGACACCATCGGTAAATTCCTCGGTAAAGACTATCTCGTACTATCCTCACGCGGACATATCCGCGATATCGAAAACGAAGGCAAGCACAGCATCGGTATCGATTTCAGCAATGGCTATGCCCCTCATTATGTGATTGACGAGAAGAAGCAACACCTCATCAACACCCTCCGCCAAGAAGTCAAAAAAGCTGACAAAGTATGGCTTGCAAGCGATGAAGACCGCGAAGGAGAAGCCATCGCCTGGCATCTGCAACAGGTACTCAACCTGCCCGAAAACGACCTCAACCGAATCGTCTTCCACGAAATTACCAAAACAGCTATCCAAGAAGCCATAGCCAACCCGCGTTCCATCGACTATAATCGCGTTAATGCCCAGCAAGCGAGACGCGTTGTTGACCGCATAGTAGGCTATGAACTTAGTCCTGTACTCTGGCGAAAGGTCACTTCAGGACTCAGCGCGGGACGCGTGCAATCGGTAGCAGTCAGACTAATCGTTGAACGTGAAAGAGAAATAGAATCTTTCGACGCCCCCGCCCAATATCGTGTCACTGCTGACTTTACGGGCAGAACAGCGGAAGGCAAATCGGCCACACTCCATACCGAACTCAACCACCGCTTTGGCACACTCGAAGAAGCGCAAGACTTCCTGCAATCTTGTGCCACAGTCCAATTCTCCATATCTTCCATCACACACAAACCTACCAAACGCACACCTGCCCCTCCTTTCACAACCTCTACCCTGCAACAGGAAGCCGCCCGCAAGCTTCGTTTCACCCCCTCACGTACAATGCGGCTCGCGCAAGCTCTTTACGAAGCAGGACACATAACCTATATGCGTACCGACTCCGTCAACCTCAGTTCGCTCGCTCTAAATACAGCCAAAGACACAATCATCACTACCTTCGGCGACAACTACCACAGATTACGTCAATACCATACCTCCACCAAAGGCGCACAAGAAGCTCACGAAGCCATCAGACCTACTTTCATAGCCACCGAACAAGCCGGTTCAACTGCCGAACAAAGGCGGCTATACGAACTCATTCGCAAACGCACATTAGCCTCACAAATGGCTGACGCGCAGATTGAAAACACCCGTATCGAAGTTTCCGCCCAAGGACTGCCCTACTCTTTTGTCGCTACCGGCGAAGTCGTTGTCTTTGACGGATTTATGCGCGCTTACGTGCAAGACACCGATGAAGAGAAAGAAGACACAAAAGCTCTTCCCCACATGACTAACCTGACTGCACTTTCAACTAAGACCATTCAGGCACGTACAACTTTCTCCAAACCTCCTATGCGCTTCACAGAAGCCTCACTCGTCAAACGACTTGAAGAATTAGGCATCGGACGACCATCAACCTATGCCACCATAACCGACACCATTCAACAACGGCAATACGTCAAAAAAGGGGATATACAAGGTAAAAACCGACAAGTCGATGTCCTCACGCTACATGCAGGACAGATAGCAAGCAAAACACAAACAGAGACTTACGGACAAGATAAGGACAAACTTCTGCCTACAGACCTCGGACGACTCACCAACGACTTCCTCGTAGCTTCCTTCCCGGAAATAATGAGTTACGACTTTACCGCCAAAGAGGAAGAACAATTTGACCACATAGCCGAAGGCAATGCCGACTGGGTGCAGACCGTTGATACTTTCTACCGCACATTCCATCCCGCTATAGAGCGTATTCCTAAAGGCAAAATGGAAGCACGTTTGTTAGGCAACGACCCCGAAACAGGAGAACCTGTTTTCGCCAAAGTCAGCAGAGTGGGACCCTGCATACAGATAGGTACCGCCGAAGGCGACAAGCCGCGTTTCGCATCACTCGAACCCGGACAGTCCATATTCTCCATCACTTTGGAAGATGCCCTCAAACTTTTCAACAAACAACCCGTCGGACCGCTAATGCAATTGGACGGCAAAGACGTAGTATTCGGTTCCGGACGTTTCGGACCATATATCCGTTTCGACGGCAAGTTCTACTCCATTCCGAAAGGCAAAGACGCCGCCACAATGACTGAAGAAGAAATACGCCAATTGATAGCACAAAAAGAACAACGCAACCAACCCATACACGAATGGGGCGACCTGCAGGTTCTGAACGGACGATTCGGACCATATATCAAAGACAAAACAGGCAACTACCGACTGCCTAAAGGCACTGATGCCAAAGCACTCACTGAAGAACAATGCCGTCAAATAATTGCATCTTCACAACCTACCAATAAAAAACGCTCATAAAAGGGATTCCTGAAAATGTCTGATTGTCCCATTTTTAGAGAAACCAAACAATGCAGGTTATTGTAGTTCCCGTATCAGTACAGCAAAAACAAAACACACAAAATGTATCTCCAAATATTGAAATCCAAAATCCACCGTGTAACGGTTACCGAGGCCGATCTCAACTACGTTGGCTCAATCACTGTAGATGAAGATTTGATGGATGCCGCACACATACTCTGCGGAGAGAAAGTGAGCGTGGTGGACGTTACCAACGGAACAAGACTTGAGACATATACCATCCCCGGCAAACGCGGTAGCGGATGCATCTGTATGAACGGAGCCGCTGCGCACCTGATGAAGAAGGGTGACATAGTCATCATTATGGCATACGCTCTCATGACCGAAGACGAAGCACGTTCATTCAAACCGGCTATCGTCTTTCCAAACGACAACCGGCTATAGCATCACTGTATGTTCTTCACCCTTCAACATACCGATTCGCTTTCCGCTGCAAGAGCAGGTGTCGTACACACCGACCACGGGGACATTCTCACTCCCATCTTTATGCCGGTCGGTACTGACGGTACTGTCAAACTTATCCACCGACGTGAACTTGAGAACGATATACACGCACAGATAATCTTAGGCAATACCTATCACCTATACCTCCGCCCCGGCACACAAATCATTAACCAAGCCGGAGGACTTCACCGTTTTGAAAATTGGAGCCGCCCCATCCTTACCGATTCAGGCGGGTATCAGGTCTTTTCACTTGCCCAACTGCGCAAAATGACCGAAGAAGGAGTCCATTTCTCCTCCCACGTGGACGGCAGAAAACTCTTCTTCACCCCTGAAAATGTAATGGATATAGAGCGGGAAATCGGTGCCGACATCATTATGGCTTTCGACGAGTGCTGTCCGGGTACAGCCGACCGCACCTACGCCAAAGCCAGTATGGAACGCACACACCGGTGGTTAGACCGCTGTATAGCCCGCTTTGACAGCACCTCCGACTTATATGACTATCGCCAGCACCTCTTCCCTATCGTTCAGGGGTGCGTCTATACTGACCTCCGGCAAGAAGCCGCCAAACGTCTCCGCGACCTTGACCGGGACGGATACGCCATAGGAGGACTCGCAGTAGGCGAACCTACCGAACAAATGTACGAAATGATAGAAGTTGTCAACGACATACTTCCCGCTACCAAACCACGATACCTTATGGGTGTCGGTACACCGTGGAACATTCTCGAAGCCATAGAAAGGGGTGTAGATATGTTTGACTGCGTTATGCCTACCCGCAACGGACGTAACGGTATGATTTTCACGATGAACGGTGTGATGAATATGCGAAACCAAAAATGGGCTGACGATTTCAGCGAGTTAGACCCTGACGGCACTTGTTACGTTGATCACGACTATTCACGTGCCTACGTCAGGCATCTCATTCAAGTCAAAGAAGGTTTAGGGCTGTCAATCCTCAGCCTCCATAATCTCACTTTCTACCTCCGTCTTGTCACCGAAGCACGGCAACACATACTACAGGGTGACTTCAAATCGTGGAAAACAGCCCTTATCCCACAACTGCAACAACGGCTATAACAAACTCTCAACCAACTTCTTTCAACTCCGAACTTCTTTCCGCCTTCCTCTTAAAAGATGCCTCTCACCAAACTTGACCGATACATCATTCGTAAGTTCCTCGGAACGTTCTTCTTCTCTATTATCCTGATACTCAGTATCGGAATTGCTTTCGACCTAACAGAGAAGATGGACGACTTCTACGAATACCAACTTTCTGTCAAAGAGGTCATATCCGAATATTACATACACTTCATTCCCTACTATATGAATATGTTCAGTTCGCTGTTCATTTTCATTTCGGTCATCTTTTTCACCAGCAAAATGGCAGGCAACAGCGAGATCATCGCGATGCTCGCCTCAGGGATAAGCATCCGGCGCATATTCAGACCTTACCTCATCTCTGCCACCTTCCTTTTCTGCCTGCTCTTCGCACTCGCAGGGTGGATTATACCGCCCGCATCAGGACACTTGCTTAGTTTTCAGGACAAGTACATCGAGTCTTTTTCCATAACTAACGCACATAACATTCAGATGGAAGTTGAACCTGGCACTATACTTTATATAGAAAGCTACCAACGGGACAACAATCAAGGGTATCGTGCATCATTGGAACACTTTGAGGGTAAAACACTGACTATGCGTATAACCGCACAACGTATACAATACGACTCGCTATATAATTGGCACATGACAGACTATCTGCGACGTGACTTTAACGGTCTCCACGAAACGCTCACTCGAGGCTATCGTATTGATACCATTATTCCTATGCACCCCGATGAACTTTTCGTTACGGCTATGGACGCACAGCACATGACCAATCCCGAACTCAAACAGTATATGGAACATCAGCGACAACGCGGGGCAGGCAACCTGCAAGCCTTTGAAACAGAGTGGTGGAAACGTTTTGCCTCACCGGTAGGAGCATTCATCATGACCTTGCTTGGCTTCACTATGAGTTGCCACAAAGTGAGAGGTGGTATGGGAAAGAACCTTGGTATAGGTATTACTCTTTCTGCGCTTTACATACTCTTCTCAACCGTCTCTTCCACCTTCTCCGTCAGCGGGGTTCTTTCGCCTTTTATGGCGGTCTGGATTCCTAACATCATTTTCCTTATAGTCGGTGTCTGTCTGTATCTCCGCATTTCACGTTCATAATCATAACCACTATGAAAAAGACCTTTTTGTTCTCCATCATTATGCTTGGTCTGACGGCTTGCCAAACCGACAACCGTCCCAACCTCGTCAATCAGCATATTGACTTCTCCCAAGTCCGCGTTGAAGACTCGTTCTGGTCGCCTCGTCTTGAGCGTGTCGCTCATGTCACTATCCCCGTTTGTATTGACCAGACAGAAGTGCAGACAGGCCGTATCCGCAACTTTGAGAACGCTGCCAAAGGAGAAGGCGGACATTCAGGCATATTTTTCGATGACTCTGATGTCTATAAGGCTCTTGAAGCCATCTCCTACAGCCTCACCAACTATCCCGACTCAGCTATGGAAGCCAAAGCAGACGAATGGATAGCCAAAATTGCCGCCGCGCAACAACCGGACGGTTACATCAACACTTTCTACACCCTCACTGGGCTTGACAAACGCTGGACCGATATGGACAAGCACGAGATGTACTGCGCCGGACACCTCATTGAAGCAGGTATAGCATACAAGAAAGCCACAGGCAAAACCGACTTGCTCAACGTCGGCATACGTATGGCTGACCACATAATGTCGCTCTTCAACGACAATGCACGGCACTGGGTACCCGGACATGAGGAGATAGAACTCGCTCTCGTCAAACTCTACGAAGAAACGCACGAACGTAAGTATCTTGACTACGCATATTGGATTCTCTCGCAGCGCGGACACGGCTACGGATATACAAAGGAGGGTATCACGGATTCGCTCAATCAGTGGAACGCGCCATACTATCAGGATGCTGTTCCCGTTCGCGACCTGCGCAGTATATCGGGTCACGCCGTTCGCTCAATGTACCTCTATTGCGGTATGAACGATGTCGCTGCACGTATTCCTGACACAGGCTATGAAGAGGCTCTCGACTCATTGTGGGTTGATGTCACAATGCGTAATATGTACGTCACAGGCGGTATAGGTGTCGCCTACTGCACCGAAGGCTTTGCTACTGACTATGAACTGCCTAACAAAGAGGCTTATTGCGAGACTTGCG
This sequence comes from Paludibacteraceae bacterium, assembly GCA_024683975.1. GTDB lineage: Bacteria > Bacteroidota > Bacteroidia > Bacteroidales > Paludibacteraceae > Colicola. The sequence goes on along the minus strand of JAIKXR010000181.1, from coordinate 9,688 downwards.
CTTCGGTTGGCATGGCTCTTTGGAACAGCCGTATGGCAGAGCGCACAGGCGATGCGCGTTACTACGATATACTTGAGCGCAGCGTCTATAATGCCATGCTGGCAGGTATCAACCTTGATGGCAATCTTTTCTTTTACGTCAACCCTCTTGCCTCCGATGGCAACCACCACCGCAAAGCTTGGTACGGGTGCGCCTGCTGTCCGTCCAATATATGCAGATTTCTCGCCTCACTCGGCAACTACATTTATGCCGCCAAAGATACCGCTCTCTACGTCAACCTTTACATCGGTAACCAAGCAGTCTTTAATGTGGGAAATAACAACGTTGCACTGGACATGACCACCCGATACCCGTGGGAAGGACAAACAGACATCACTTTCCGTAATCCAATGAATAAGTCTCTTATGCTCCGTATCCCGGCTTGGTGTCGTCAATATACAGTTGCTGTCAACGGAGAGACAGTAGCCCCCGAAGTCTATAACGGATATGCCTGCATAAAAAGAGATTGGCAATCAGGTGACCGCCTTTCTGTCAATATGTCAATGCCTGTCGAAACAGTGGCTGCCGACCCGCGAGTCAAAGCCGACACAGGTCGCAGAGCCGTTCAGCGCGGACCCATTGTCTATTGTGCTGAGCAAGCGGACAACGCGCTTGATATAGACTCCATTACCCTTACTGCCGACACTAAACTCTCACCCGTATTCAAACCTCAAATGTTGGACGGTGTAGTAGTAATTGATGCTCAAGACTCAACTTTCCGTCTTATTCCCTACTACGCTTGGGACAACCGGCAAGCCGGCAAAATGGCGGTTTGGCTCAACTTCGCAGAATAAGACTATCTCTCAAACAGCCTCAGCAGCCTCAACTTCTTTTCTCCGGCTTCACCGCTATACGGGTGTTCTCTCAATGACAGGTTGAAAAACGTACTGCCACGCAGCACCGTCTGAGGGTGGGTGAACTCACGGAAACCCCATTCGCCGTGATAAGCCCCCATACCGGAATGACCTGTTCCGTTGAAAGGAACACCCTTGACCATCATGTGAATACATACTTCGTTGATACAACCGCCGCCGAACTGATGAGTCTGCATCACTCGGTTGGCCCAGCGGATATCCTTGGTGAAAACGTACATTGCCAGCGGATGCTCTCTGCCGTCTATCGTGTCCAGCAGTTTGTCCGCATCCGCGTCCTTGTATGGAACGACTGGCAGTAACGGACAGAACAACTCCTTCTGAACTATCTTCTCATCTATATTGACAGGATAGATAACAGTGGGTTCATATTGCTGCGTTTGTTCATTGCCCCGGCCGCCATAAACAATCCGCTCCCTGTACTCGTCGGCCAATCCCGCACATTTCTTGTAAGCCTCGGCGGTAATCAGTTTCGGATACTCCTTATTACCTAACGCCTGCTCACCTATCTGCGCCGTGAAAGCCGCTTTCAGTTCTTCCAAGAACTCATCCGCCACCTCTTCCGCCACCGCAATCTGATTGATATTGATACATATCTGTCCTGCGTTAAGGAGTTTGAAGAAAGCTATTTTTCTTGCAGCGTCTTTAAGGTCGGCATCTTTTCTCACTATGCACCAGTTGCCCGTCTCGCCGCCAAGTTCCAATGCCACGGGGGTCAGATTCCTCGCAGCCGCATCCAACACATGCTTGCCCACTGAAGGCGAACCGGTATAGAAAATCTTGTCCCAACGCTGTGCCAGACACATATCCGCCACATCGTGACCGCCGTCTATCAGCGTCACATATTCGGGAGGGAACACCTCCGCAAAGAACCGCTTAAGAACTGCCGTTGATGCCTTCGACTTGGAACTTGACTTGATAACAACCGTATTCCCGCCTGACATCGCAGCTGCCACCACCCCTATCGTCAATAGAATGGGAAAATTAAACGGACTGATTACAAGCGACACTCCGTAAGGCATCTTATATACCTTTGTCACTATACTCGGGAAACACATCAGTCCGCTGAAATGCGTTTCCGGTCTTGACCAGCGGCGAAGACCGCTGATCATCTCATTCACCTCGGTTATGATAGGACCTATATCACACAAATAAGCCTCAACATAACTTCTGCCGAGGTCCTCTTCCAACGCTCCCACCAATTCTTTCTCATACTTCAATACAGCCGCTTTCAGTTTCTTCAGTTGTTGTATGCGCCACTTGACCGGCAGGGTCGTACCCGTGCGGAAGAACCGACGCTGTGCTGCCACTGTCTCGCCTATGCTTTCCTCACTGTAATGTGTAGCGGCTGACGTTACGGTGTATGTCACTTTCCTTAGCAACTGCTCTATCTGCTCATTAGTCAGCGTCACGGGTGATGAGTAGTTGACTGAGTCCGCCGCAATCATAGGTATCAACTCATCATAGTCACACGTGCGGACGGGGGACGCTATCTGTTCCATACCGCACTCACGCATCAATTCTCTCACTCCCTGCAAGAACTTCTCTGCAGCTTCCTCTTCCTGCTCGCTTTCATCTGCCATCCCGCAATAACGGGCCATCTGCGCATATCGGCCCATACAAGTCTCCTTCTGGAACTCCAGCACCGGCATCAGAATTAGAGAAATAGCCTGACCGTGAGGCAGATGGTACTTCGCACCTATACTGTGGGCAAAAGCATGCACATAACCTGCCAGTTGCGTGTTAATCGCATTGCCGCCATAGAAAGCAGCCCTGCACATGGCCAATCGTGATTCAATGTTCTTCGGCTCACGCATAACCTTCGGCAAGTTCTCCATTATCAGCCTGACACCTTCCAACGACATCGCCATATCTTCCTCCGGCACATCCGTATCGCTCACCACTCCCTCAATGCAGTGACTCAGCGCATCCATACCGCACGCTGCTGTCACTCCGTCCGGAGCATTGACAGTCAGTTCGCTGTCAAGCACCACATCCGTCACTTGCAGACCAATCAGCACAGTCGAACTCTTGACACCCTTTTCGTTGCTCACCACCGCCCCCACCGTTGTCTCCGCACCGGTGCCGGCTGTCGATGGCACCATTATCAGAGGCAGTGTCTTGCCACGCACAGGCAGAAACTTCAGCAGCAGACTCTGCACTGGCAGATGCGGCATTTTCACTCCGGCAGCTATCATCTTGCAGCAGTCCATCACCGAGCCGCCGCCTAAAGCTATAATGCACTCCGCACCGCTCTCTATAGCCTTCTTTCTCCCGTTATCTATCAATCCTATTGTCGGCTCCGAATTGATGTCTGTATAAAGAGTGTATGCCACACCCGCTTGTTCCAACCCCTCCGTTATAGTATGCTCATAGCCCATCTGATGCAAAGTCCTGTCGGTCACTAACAGCACCTGCTTATATCCGTTCTTTTGGCATAACTCACCTATCCGGCCCCTCGAACCGTGACCCTCAGTCACCTCAGGCTCGGGCAAGGGTATAGCGTGTATGACACGCCCGGGTAACCTGTGTATCTGCTTCCTCAATCTGTATGTATCCATAGTTTGATATTATTTTCCGTTATCTTGTTATCTATATGTTTCGTCTTGTTGTCTCATTATGCCGAACATAAAACATTCTTCCAACCGCCGCAAAAATACTCATTTTCTTACATCTGATGCAATTCCGACAAAAAAAACTCTCATATGCAAAATATGAGAGCTTTTCTGTACCCAGAGCCGGGGTCGAACCGGCACGGATTGCTCCACTGGTGTTTGAGACCAGCGCGTCTACCGATTCCGCCACCTGGGCGCATTTCCCGCCGAAAAAGCACGCAAAAATACAGCCTTTTCACCAACCAGCCAAATTTTTGTGTGTTTTTCTGATTTTTTCTTCATTTTTGTACGGATTTGTACAACTTTTATAACGCTTTCTCCTCCATAGCAGCTCCATTCATCAACATTGCCTTAAATAATACCGCTTTAAAATATCCCTACTCCATCCACTCAACGCCCTGCCTTTGCGCTGTCTTCACCATAGGTCACCCATAAGTCGCCCAAATGTCGCGCATCGGTGGAGCGGATGTCATCCACATGTCGCCCGAAGGTCAAAGCGGCTAATGGCATACTCCCGCCGTACTGTCCTCCTTCCGCCATCGGCTTTGTCCATTGCGCGGGAACACCATTCCCGCCTCTCTATAAACTTGAAATCATAAATCATAAATTAAAATCACGCCCTGTATTGCGTATATCCCCATTTCTTTACTATCTTTGCCGCCGTTAATCGGTACAGTCACCGAACTGACAATAAACAGCCCCGTCCCCTCTCCACGACGTTAAACCGGAGAGCGTTGAGGCTGGCAACGTAAAAAAGCAGTTACATAAAAAGGCGTTTATTGACGCTTGTTTTGGCAAATAGAAATCCTGCAAAATTTCAACCCCAAAACAAGATGGTGCAATAAGCGTCCTCGTGGGTATCATATACTCGTCTGCGCCCGACATAGGGCGGGAGGGTTATGTATATCGGGCGTGGACGTTATTGTTTATTCTTGGTTGAAGGGTCTTGCAGGAACCTCTATTTGGAGAATAAGCGTGGATAACATTCACGCTTGCTTTTTTATAGTATAGGAGGTCTGCCCATATTGACTATACGGATACTTATACGATACTATAGGGATAGCGACAGACAACACAGAAACGCTCTGACTAAGGCGTAATGACCACACAAGAAGCACATACAACGCCAAAAGCAAAAGGTGCTGACAATGCCCAATAGCGAAAAGGACCAAAAAGGACCATTCACGAACAAAACAAATGCACTTACTTTGCGGCGGTTTTGCCGCGCAACATACATCGGAAGATGCCGAAGCCAAGACCGCCGACATCTGTAGAGAAGCGGAGAATGCCGAAAATCCGACAAAGAGTAGGCCAAACGAAAAACATATCAACTATGGAAACAAAATCCGATTTGCACAAAGAAAAGCAGGAGTATGTGTACAGAATAATGCCTTTAAGGTATTTCTTAAGTACACTGATGAAACGAACATTGTATTTACCGCGTGTCAGCAAATGGGAAGACCCCTATGAGTTGTTCCTCTTCAAACAAATTTATCTGGATTCAAGCGGAAATCCGATTGATACGATGACCGAGGCTAACAGAATATATGGTCAATGCTGGACTTCAGCGAGAGATTCCGATGCGCTTTGGAGAATATATTCCCCAGACAGAATGAGTGTCCGTATAAAGACAACCGTCCAGAATATCAAAAAACTGGCTGACAATGCAATGGGGAAAGGACTGTATGTCAAACCTTGTTATGTGACATATAAATCGAATAATGACCTTGGTAATTATATCAAAAGTATAACCACTTTACCCTCAAATGACAATCTGATAGAATCTCTGTTCGTCAAACGCAACAGTTTTGAACATGAAAAAGAGTATCGCATTATAGCATGGCGTGCAGATTTTGATGAGAACAATAAACCTGTACCCGCCTGTCCCGACTATATTGAGATACCGTTCCCTGATGATTTTATTCAGGAGGTGTATCTCGACCCCCGTTTGTCACAGGACGAAGTGGCGATGCTGAAATCGGCATTGTCTTTGCGATTGGGAGGAAAGTGTCCCGTATCACAATCAACATTATACAAATTCAAACAACAAACCATACAATTATAAAATTCACAAAACTATGAAAACAAAACTTTTAACCTTATTCTGTTGCTTTCTTTCGGCAACAACCTTATTCGCCGCTGATGTGTTGGTAGGCGAGTTGTATTATAATTTGAATAAAACTGATTATACAGCAGAAGTAACTTATTCTAATCCTCTCTCTCATATAGGTGTTTTTGATATTGATAAGATTAATACATACCAGGACATTCAAACTGCCGACATTCCGTCTTCTATCACCGTTGACGACAAAACCTACAGCGTGACAAGCATTGGAGTATGGGCTTTCTATAATTGCAAAAGTCTGACCACTGTCACCATCCCTAACAGCGTCACAAGCATCGGAAATAATGCTTTCTCTTATTGCCCCAATCTGACCTCTGCAACGATTGGTAATAGCGTAACAAGCATTGGAGAGTATGCTTTTTGTGCCTGCAGTCTGACCTCTGTCACCATCCCTAACAGCGTGACAAGCATCGGAAACGGGGCTTTCTCTGGTTGCAGCGGTCTGACCTCTGTCGCCATCTCTAACAGCATGACAAGCATTGGTGAACAGGCTTTCTTTGGTTGCAGTAGTCTGACCTCTGTCACCATCCCCAACAGCGTGACAACCATCGGAGAAAAGGCTTTCTGTGATTGCTCCAGTTTGACCTCCATAGAGATTCCCAACAGCGTAACAACCATCGGACAATATGCTTTCTATAATTGCAGCAGTATGACCTCTGTCACTATCGGCAAAAGTGTGACAAGCATTGAGTACAATGCTTTCCCTACAAATGTAGTTAAAGAAATTCTTTTCACTGGCACAATGGCAGAATGGTGTACAAAATCATTTAATCCTTCCAGTATATCCTCTTCATATACTTTATATATAGATGGTAAAGCCGTTACAAACGCTGTCATTCCCAACAGCGTAACAAGTATTGGAAACTATGCTTTTAGTAATTGTCTCAGTCTGACCTCTGTCACCATTCCCAACAACGTGACAACCATCGGAAATGATGTGTTCTCTGGTTGCAGCGGACTGAACTCTGTCACTATTAGTAGCGGCATAACCAACATCGAAGAGTTTAATTTCAACAAGTTAAGTATTACTGAGATACATTTCATCGGAACTCTTGAAGAATGGTTGGACAAGTCATGGAATCCGTATCCTATTATAGTAAACTGGGATCACAGTTATAATCTTTACATAGGCAATGAACTTCTTACGAGTCTTACTATCCCCAATGGGCGAACGACAATCAGTGATTATGCATTTTGGGGTTGCAAAAGTTTGACATCTGTCACTATCCCTAATAGTTTGAAAAGTATTGAGAGAATGGCATTCCATGATTGGGAGAAATATGGTCTTGAATCTTCTAACAACATTAATGAAATACATTTCATCGGAACACTTGAAGACTGGTGCAATAAAGAGTGGGATCCATCCCTTGTCGCTTATGACTATGACTTGTATATCAACGACAAATTAGCAACTGACATTGTGATACCAGCCAATGTGACATTTGTAAAAGGATATGCTTTTAAAACTTGCAAGAGCTTGACATCAGTTACTTTGGGTGAGTCAATGAAATTGTTGGAATATGGCGCATTCTATGGGTGTAATAATCTAAAGACATTCAAATGTTTCAGTTCGCGTCCGCCAACGGTACAGGAAGGTGCGTTGTACGAAATACCGTATTCAGCAATCGTCTATGTGCCGAAAGATTATCTCGAAGCATACAAGATGCACGATGTATGGGGGCTGTATGATGTCCGTCCTATGGGGGCGGTGACCATCGAGACCAACGAAGTGACAGTTACCCCGACCGAGACCACGGCTGATGTGGCATGGCCTGTTGTGACAAATGCCGCCACCTACGAACTTGTGATAAAAGACAAGAGCGGCAACATCATTTGCACGCTTGTCTTCAATGCCCAAGGCCAGCTGACATCCATCGCTTTCAACGCTCCCGACCGTGACCGCAGCGACATGCCCGAACAGGCACAAGCCGCAGGCTTCTCGTTCACCGTGACAGGATTGGAGCAAGGAACGACCTACAACTACACTCTGACTGCCAAAAACAGCGGCGGCAACGCCATTGACACCCGAACAGGATCTTTCACCACCGATGGTGCTACCGCTCTTGAGAATGTTAGCGGCACTATCGGAACATCTGTGCGCAAAGTTATGGAAAACGGAGTGATGTATCTCCTCCTTCCCGACGGCACTCATTACGATGCACACGGCATAAGAGTGAAGTAAGGTTCTGCTCTCGCGGTTCATCCTGCAAGCAGGTTTTGTTCATTGCTTGCGGATATTATCCGCACCTCTATCACGACAGAAGGCTACCACCACAGGTAGCCTTCTGCTTTTTTCTATTACTGTCCGATAAAACTTTTTTGAGCAGACAAAAAATAGGGCTGAATCCATTGTGTTTTCAGCCTATTGATTTACTTTGTGCTTGCTATCAAAAAAAGAAGTAAATCACGGGCAAACGTGCAACATTTTTCGGACAGCCGCTATCTGGAAAGCTGATAAATTTGCTTGACAAAGCAAAAATTCAGAATTTATTTGCTCAAAAGCCATTGTGAAGCAGGAATAACTTTGATAGTATAGTTGTCTTGCAGAATCGTTTCCTGCTCTGAAAAGGTTATTATAGTGAGGTTCTCACAACGAAATTTCTTCGCGCCTTGCAACATTGACTTTATTTCACGCTTGCGGGTTTTCGCGGATGTCATATCGTAGCACACTTGATACAACTCTTCTACAACACCGTTTTTAGCCACAAGAAAATCAACTTCAAAACTGCGGTCGCGATAATAGAACACATCCGCATATCTCACTCCTGCACGATGCAGCAATTCCACATAAACAGCGTTTTCCAACCGCCAACCCATATTCTCGGTAGAGAAAGTGTTTAGTCTTTCGGATATAAAAGCGTTATCCACCACATAAAGTTTCTCCCCTCTTATGCGGTCGCGGCTTTTGTACGAGAACTTGTGTATTGAAAGCAGCAGAAAAGCCTCTTGCAGATAGTGGCAATAAGTGTCTATTGTGTGGTCTGACACCCCTAACATCTCTGCCAGCGCAGTCGCATTATATTCTTGTGCGAAGTTGTCTATCAAATAAGTAGCCAACCGTTGCAACACTTCCGGATAACGCACATTAAAACGCTTGGTTATATCGCGCTTGATTATGGCATCAAGCAGCCCCATTATATAGTCTTGACGGTTTCTCTCATTTATCAATTCCGGGAAGCCCCCTTGCATAAGATATTCATTGAGCGTGCGTTTTATTTCCGCTTGTCCTTTTGTTGTCAGTGCGGTTGTGTCTATGTGCTTGATTTTGGTGTATTCGTCAAACGAGAACGGATAGAGAGATATTTTATGATGCCGTCCGGTAAGATGTGTTGTCAGTTCGTTGGATAGCAGTTTGGCATTACTGCCGGTAACAAGCAAGTGCATGTTTTGACGCAAAAGCCTGTTGACAAACAAAGGCCAGCCTTCTACATTCTGCACCTCATCAAGCAAAAGATACTGAAAATCGCCATATACTATGTACAATGCCTCAAGTATGGCATTGAGGTCCGCACTTTGAGCCTTTTCCAAACGTTCATCGTCAAAATTGATGTATGCAGCTTTCACTCCGGCTTCTCTCAACGCTTTGCGGCATATCGTTGATTTACCGCTACGGCGCACACCTATTACCACTTGAGCCAAGCGGCTGTTGAGGTCTATCTGTTCCTGCTCACTGCGTGGGCATAGTGGCGAAAAGTCCTCACTTAAAAACTCTTCCTTTTGCTCTGCCACTATGGGCAATAATTCTTGTGCTGTCATAATTATCTGATTTTCGGCTGCAAAGATACTGCAATTTCGGTAAATTACAAAATAATTTATTATTTATTTCGGTAAATTACATATTTTTATTACATCTAACTTCGGTATTTTGCACTTTTATGCTTATTGTATTTCGGTATTTGTACCACCACCAAAAAATAGACACTAAAAATAATTTTTAGTTAGACATATTTTCAAAAGTGGACATATTCCACTTTTTTTGTTTAAAAAGATTTACAGAATTAGACATTTTCATTGGAATTATCAAATTTCTTTTTTTG
>JAIKXR010000161.1 GCA_024683975.1 Paludibacteraceae bacterium | reverse complement strand
TATCATGGACGCCGGTTCGTATAACAATAACGGAGACACACCTCCGGCTTATTCCGCCTATGAACGATTCTTCCTCGGATGGCTACAACCTACCGTCCTCAATACACCGGGCGCATATAGCCTCACGGATTTGAAAACCAGTAACGAGACCTATATGATTACTGCCACAGGTACCAGCAACCTCATTGGCAACAATCCGAGTCCGGCTGAGTTTTACTTGCTTGAAAACCGACAGCAAACAGGCTGGGACAAGCAAACGGCAGGCTCCGGTATGATGATTACCAAGATCAAATACAGTTACAGCAAATGGAATGAGAACACTGTCAACAACACCGCATCTGCCTTGGGCGTGGATATCATCGAAGCCGGAGGTGCTGACCAATATAGCAGTGCCACTGACCTCTTCCCGAATGGCGCTACGGAGTACACTCCGTACACAAACTATCCTATTACAAATATTACCGCGCATTCCGGTTTGATCTCTTTTGATTTTATGAATAATACGCCGAATGGCATTGAACAAACTCAAACAACACCGACTCAAGTAAGGAAAATACTCAAGGACGGAAGGCTTTTGATTCTGCACGGAGAACAATGGTATGATATAACCGGACAAAAAGTCCGATAAGTAATTATTAACATAATCAACTGATTTTATGAAAAAGATTTTATCTCTCTTTGCTGCCATTCTTGTAGTAGGCAACTTGGCAGCAGCAACTCTTGAGACGGACACAATCACTTGTGATTCCGCAAGAGTGGCAGCCTTGGCTGGCAAAACAGATGCCGCTATAGTCAAAGGCTATGTAACATCTATTGCTACAGCTTTCAATGAAAGCAAGAAAAACATCTCCTTCTGGATGGCGGACACACCGGACGGAGGGCAAGTTTTCGAGGCATATCAAGCCGTATGTAATAGTGCAGATGAAGCTCCGGCTATCGGTTCTCTCGTTTGGGTGAGTGGTACATTAACGAAATACAAATCCACTCCAGAGATGGCAAAGGGATGTACCTTCGGTATCTTGGAGGCGGCTGATCCGGCGGTTAATCTCGGTCAGAAAACAATAGCGGAGTTCCTTGCTCTCAAAAATACCAAGGATACATGTGTCCTCACTGGTTGCGTAGCAGACATCGTTATGGACAAAGATGATTCTACCAAGTATAACAAATACGGCAATTTCTATTTGGTGGAAGGCACCGATAGCTTGTATATCTACGGTATTCTTACGGCAGAAGGCCAAAAGGGTAAGTTCCAAGAAATGGGAGTGGATGCAGGCGATACCCTGACATTGAAAGCTATTTATACCGAGTTTAAGGGCAAACCGCAGGCACAAAATGCAATCTTTGTATCGGTAGCAAAAAAACAGGATCCGCAACCGCAAGCAGAAGAAGTAGATGTTACTATCTCTTCCGGTGTTCAGATTTATAAACAAGATGCATATTGGCAGGTGATTGCCCAAACAGACAGTATTGCTGTCTCATTGCTGGCAATGAGTACTGACCTCGCAGGTACGTATGACGTGGCAGATCTCTATGCGGATTACTCGTTTGTCATGACGGATTTTCAGGCACAGACCAAAATCGGCTTCACTGCAGGTCAGATTGTTGTGACGGTGGACGCAGAAACAGGAGCTGTTACTTTTGTGGGTAAACTGACCGCAGCCGATGGCAAAATCTATAATATCAACCTTACGTATTTCGAACCGAAAGCAGAAACTACCGTTACTCTCACCTATGCAGAGTCACAGTTGAATGACCAAACCAGTGCTGCACAAGACCCTGCTTTCCAAGTACAGGCAATAGATTATACCAATATGACGATGGTCAGTCTTGTTGTATATACCAGCGTTATTGCAGGTGAATATACGCAAGCCAATCTGGATCCGAACTACTCGTATGTGTATGCTGACGGAGCAGCTCAAACTATCTATACGGCTGCTATCACTATTACTGCCAATGCGGATGGTACATTCACCCTGACTGCGGACCTGTTGTGTTATAACAACACATTATACAAGGTGACCATAACCATTCCGGCTCAAACGGATGGGGTAGAAGATGTGAATGCCGTCAGCATAGCTACCAAATGGATTCAGAACGGTCAATTAATTATAGAGAAAAACGGAGTACAATATAATGCATTGGGAACTCCGATTCATTGAAACCATTAAGATATGAAACATGTGCCCTTATTTGTCATATTGAGTGGGGCATCGTTTGGAAACATAATTTAGGAATGCACTCGCCGTGAGGCGGGTGCTTCTGCTTTATTATCAATATAAAAACGCATCTTCATATGTGTTTTGTGTGCCTATTCGCAAATTTGGCTGAGTTTGTATATCAAAAATAAGCCAAATTGAAGAAAAAGCTACATATGGCGGCCGCGTGCAGGATGATAGACGGGGACAAACAAGATGTGGTGCCGGAGATTAAACCGATAGATCAGAGGAAGTTGCTGTATGAGCAGCTGAAGGGAGTGTATAGTTTGGGAGAGCTCATTAGTGAGGCTAAAAGTCAAGGTGTATCACGAAGTAGCGCTATTAGATGGAATAATCAATGGATAGAACAAGGGCTAATAAACAAAGAAAATCATGGCAATTATAAAAAAATAGCGTGAGACTTTGAAACTTTGGAACTTTGATGAAACTTTGCAAATTCGTGAAATACAGAATGTTATGGGCGAAAGTGTCAAAGTTCCAAAGTTTCATGACAAAATATTGTCGGATAACATCAGACCTAACAGACGCGTGGCAGTTCCCGCAAAAATGCGAGAAAAATGCAAAAGATGATAAGGGGGAGGTCAGGGTTTGATCGGGCTTTGGGTAGGACTAAAGTCTAGGATACCCACGATAAACCCATGATTTTACCATGACTTGCCCCCATGTTTTATAGTCGAAAGTCAAAAGTCGAAAGCAGACAATGGACTTGGTAGGTCAAAAATCACCAAAAATTAATCAAAAACAATGACTATATTAGGTACAACAATTAAAAACTATTTAAAACTATTCCGGTGAACATGTTTTAGGTTCACTAATTAAAAGAATTAAACTAATTACAAAGATTATGGCAAAGGTAACATTTACTGAAGTTATTAATGAAGTGCGTGGAGCACTGGATAGTGTAAAGGACGGGCAGGCTAATAGAGCACGATTGGTGTGCAAGTGACATTACTGGGGAGAGAAGTGGATTGATGAGGACGGATGTAAGGTGCACTTGGTATATACGTACCACTTCCATGAAGGGCCGTGGAGTGAGGGGGCGACGCGGAACAGGGAAATGATCAAAGCGGCGCAGAGGATGGCGCATGACATCGAGCGAGTGTGCTATCATCCGGAGGAATTTATGGAGGATGATATAGAACAGGCACGGATATGGCAGCAGAAGTACGACGGGTACCGCGCCACTATCCCTGCCGGCAGCACGAAGTACTACCACTTTTACAACTGGATGTACACCGAGATCTATCGGGGCTTAAGGAAAGAAGCCGGCATGGCATAAATCACAATAGACTATTTTGGGAGCATTTTGAAACTTATGGGACGTAAAACTTGCATTTTTATTCAAAAAATAAACTTTTCAAAGTCTTTTTTTGATATAAATTTGCACTTTTCAAAGTTTTTTTGTATCTTTGCGCCATAAATGACGCAAACAAAGAGACTCCGCATTCGCAACGAAGAGCAAGTGCTTGAACGTGAACTGAAAGGCTACACAGAATACAAACAGCGCGTTCGTTATAAGGTAATACTCTATATTTGGTAAATAATTAAGTTATTATGAGTAAAGATATCAAAACCACAGAACTGACCCGCACGTCGCAGAGTTGGGATGGCGTGCAGCTGCCGGACTTCCCGAAGGGCAAGCCGGAATTGACAGTATTACGCATGACGTTTCCTAAAGGAGCCGTTACAGGCTGGCATCACCATACTGCCGTCAACTATGGCATCGTGGAACAGGGAGAACTGACGATTGTTTGTACAGACGGTAAGGAGCGCACATTCCATGAGGGCGAGGCGTTGGTGGAAGTGGTTGGCACCATCCATCGTGGTGAGAACCGTGGCAACAAACCTGTCATTCTTGATATGTTCTACTTTGCCGAACCGGGGCAAGTGCTAACCATTCAACATCCGGAGATCGAATGTGATGTGCATTGACGACTATCGTTAAATAACATATGATGAGAAAACTATATTTTGTCCTTGCAGCTATATTGTGTGCGAGTGCCATACGAGCTGATCTAAAAGAGGATTTCAATTCCCTCACTTCCGGTTCATGGACAACGGAAACAACTGTTGAGTTGCCTTCCGGCACGTGGACATTCGGCGGCGGATTGCAGTACAACAAGTCGAATAATGTGGTATCGCTCAAGTTCAATCAAACAGGAGCATATCTCATCACACCCGTACTTGACAGTGTGACTTCGGTTGAGCTGAAACATCGCAGCGGAGGAAGCAAAAAGCAGATAGATATAGCCTATCGTATCAATAACGGCGAATGGGTGGAAGTGAGTTCGGTCAGCAGTCCTTCCAGCTCGACGTTTTCCACTTTCTCATGCAAGTTGGGAACCGATTCCGCTTTGAATGTGCAGGTGCGGTTTAGCGGAACGAACAACACCTACATCGATGATGTGGTACTCAAGCAATATGTCTCGGGTTCGGGCGAACAGGGAATAGTCGTGCCGGCAGAACCCGATCCGGAGTTCACGCGACCGACCTACACGGCTACGCACGCTACCTATTACATCTCGCCTGCGGGCAATGATAATTCGGGTGACGGTTCGTTCGACAATCCTTGGTTCAATCTCGGCAAAGCCATCTCTGTGGCGCAAGCGGGAGACGTGATCTACTGCCGCGGAGGCATTTATAAGATGTCATGGCGTGGCACGGACGGCAAACTCACTGTGCGCCTCACGCAATCAGGTACTGCTGCGGCGCCTATCGTGATTTCTGCCTATGAGAACGAGAAACCTGTCTTCGATTTCGAGCAACAGCTGCTGGATTGCAACCGCAGTCCCAGGAATGTGGGTGATCGCGGTATCCATCTGACCGGTGATTACTGGATACTGTTCGGCCTGCATATCATGCACGCGGCGGACAATGGTATCAAGCTCGAAGGCTCACACAACCGTATTGAGCGTTGCGAGTTCAGCTATAATCTCGACACGGGTCTTCAGCTCGGTTTCGGACATAGGTTCTCGGAAACGTTCCCCGGTGTGAGCAAGAACGACGGTTCGTACTGCTCGTACAACGATATTGTGGACTGCGACAGCCATCACAACTGCGATTGCGATGCCAACTACGGTTCGGATGCGGATGGTTTTGCATGTAAGATGCATAACGGTAAGGGTAACCGTTTCATCCGTTGCCGCGCATGGCGTAACTCCGATGATGCGTGGGATCTGTTTGAGACGGACTACGACGTTATTTTGGCAGAATGCTGGGCGTGGGAGTCGGGTAATAGTGAGGATCACCAGTGGGTGAAGGACTACCTCGATACTTCCGCTTCTTTCTCCGGCAACGGCAACGGCATCAAACTCGGCGGCAACGGCACAGGCGGTAACAGCCAAGGTATCCATTACGCCTATCGTTGCATCGCTTTCGGATGTGATATCAGTTCTTCGGTCAAAGGTTTCGACTGCAACAACCACAAGGGCGGACACGTGCTCGTCGGTTGTCTCGCGTTCGACAACAGTTATGATTATATGTTCGAGTCCGGAGGCTCGGATGCCAATACGTTCTATTACAACAACGTCTGCTTCGGCCGGCAGGAAATCTGTGTGGGCACGGACGACTACAACGCGGTTGTC
>JAIKXR010000128.1 GCA_024683975.1 Paludibacteraceae bacterium | reverse complement strand
TGCAAGAAAAACGACATCGTCAAGCACAACGATGGAACCATTAGTTCTGTAACAGCCATTCAGCAAGGACCTGACATTGAAAGAATCCTCAATTTCAATAAAGCGGTTCAAGCCCATCGACAGAATCCGGATCTGAGAACCCGCGAGGTAGTTGATATTGAAGAAGCTGCCGACGACATCGCCGACCTCTTTAATGCCACTTACACAGAGCCGACAGCATACTATATTGCTACGGAAAGTCATCAGTTCAGCATCAATTTGCCCCTCACAGCAGACGGAAAGGTGCTTGTTGACGACGTAGTCGCCGCTTATGAACAGGCAGTGGCTGAAGCTCGCAAAGCTTATCATGGCAGTGCTCTTGCAAATAAAGGTTACAGACGCCTTATGGTTACCTTTGATATGCAAAGAGACGGCGAAGTGAGTTTGGACTTTGATGGACAATATGGTTCAAAGACCGACCAACCACAGCATCCAACACCACACATTGATGGTCCTTTCTCGGTAGGAGACGACTGGTTGTGTGGCGGCCAATATATAGGGAAATGCGATGACCCAAGCATTCCGGGAAGTGCCGATGAGAAATTAACTGAACAATTGTATCTGAAAATTAACGATGAGCTCCCAACGGCACCTGAAGGATACCGCATGGTGTTTGTGAGAAATCGGGAATATACATTCTTTGGACCTAAATACCAAGGAATATACTATACCGAGGATTTGGACGACACCTGTATCGGTTGGATGTACCTAAACGACTACTATGCAGGGGAAATCAACAATATATATAGAATTCTTCCAGACGAGAAAGGATTCAGCCTTAACGCAATATATTCATTTGGAAGATATTATGTTGCTTCTGCTATAGTTTACTACCAAGGTCAACAACACGAGCCCTATTATCATAAACATGTCACGAAAGTCACATATGGAGTTTTAGACTATGTTAACGATGATGTGATTGGCTTCGATGATCTTTAATCTAAAACAACCATGAAAAATATCGTCTTTTCAGTTGCTTTTCTATTAATTCTACATGCCTCACTCCGTGCCCAGCAATGGGAATTCGACTATGCAAATGGCGAGAGTTACATCGTTTATAATAAAGGTGTTCTTGATGCGGAAGGGAATGGCGTGTTGGTGGGCGGATGCGGTCCCGTCTCCCCCGATTACCACCCGATTGTGATGCATGTTGAATCGGATGGGGTGCATTTCGAACGCGAATACGAGGGCTTTGATGGGTTGATGCTGACAGATGTTGTTCAACTGCCCAACGGCAATTACTTTACAGCAGGCATCGCTTCGAAAGAAGCCGTGGTGGTGATGGTGCTTGATGCCAATTTGGATATAGTAAATAGCAAACGCTACGAAAAGGCAGAAACCGCTCTCTCGATTCATGGAGGGCGGCTTCTTCTTGACGATGACGGCACGGTGGTTATGGCAGGGGAGGCATGGTTTCCTGCAGTATATACGAACTTTGACGCACGTCCATTCATGTATCGGTTTGATGAATATGCCGATACCCTGAGCTGCCGTTATGTCATGGCAGAAAAGCCGAATCCAGAGTACTATTTACAGGAATTCGAATGCTATCAGATTCTTAAGAATCCCCAGAATGATGGACTGATTTTTATGGGATGTGGACAAAATGGACTTCCATCCCTTATTTGCTACGATTACGACTTCAATTACATTGACAACATTTGGATGGAGAACGACCATATGTTGTTGTTCTGCGAATACAGTTCATGCTGCTGGCTCTCGGATGACGACCTGCTGGTTTTCGGAACATTATATCCGAAGAATCATCAATCGCGCTCCATAGGGCTGCTTGATGTGAAACTGAGCGGAGGGGTACCACGGTTGGATACCATTTGTGCTGAACCCGTGCTTCCGTTCCGTATTGCGTCAGGGCAGTACAATAGTACAACTTTTGTCAACGACACGACCATTTATGGCTCTTATAGTTCCTCGGAGGGTTTGTTTGGCCCCTATTTCCCAAGTGTTTGCCTGTTCGACAAAGACATGGAGGTTCTTGGCAACAAGGTGTTTCTGGACGAGGATTACACCAATCAGCCGTCTTATATCCTTCTGCCCCAAAATGATGGAGGTTGCATCATCGTAACCCAATTTACTTTGAGCAATCACAAATCACAGGGCAAGCTTATCAGAATGTTACGCGAGGACTTCAACCCTATTCTTTGCAGTGTAAGCGAGGTGCCGAAGGAGCGACTCAAGGCGATGGCATTCCCCAATCCCACAAAAGGCGAATTGAATATCGACATTTCAGGTTTACCAGAGAACAAGGAACACAGAATTCAGATTACCGATGTTTTGGGACGCATTTGCATGGACCGTATTATCCGTGGAGAAGGCAATGTGCTAACTGTGGGTGTTTCGTCATTAAAGCCTGGCATATATGTCTACACCATTTATAACACTGAAAAAGAAGTTTTAAAAAACAAGTTTATAAAAGAATAGCTTAAAAAATCAGGTTCAAAATTAACTAAAAAATCAAACACATAAATCATGAAAAATCAATTTGGTAATATTAAAAACATCATTGTATTATGTATGGCTCTTCTCTTAGGGCCAGTAGTTAACGCTCAGGTTGGCTCTGACAATGGAATCCATGTAAGCGGAGGCAGTTCTTCGCAATCAAAAGTTTCATCAAACATAGGAAATTCCACAACTGCGACAGGCTATAATTCGTTCGCTAGCGGTTATGGATCTGAAGCATCGGGGCATACTTCAACGGCTTTAGGGCGTGAAGCGAGGGCTTTAGGAAACTATTCCGGGGCGTTTGGAAATTTTGTTAAAGCTTCTGGGGAGAATTCTTTTGTGCTAGGTAAGGGTTTTACCTCAGCATTACCTTTGACCAATTCGGCCGCTGGAATCATGATGGGAGTAAATAGCCAGCAGCCCACATTGACTATCTCGGCAGCATCAAGCGCGAATTATACCGGCAAAATCGGCATCGGCAATGTAACATCACCTTCTGCCAAGTTGCATATAAAAGCAGACAGTTCTGGTGAAGGAGAGGATGCCGACATCATGTTGGAGCCTACAGCTTCAGGCAAATATGCAGCCATATATTTTAAAACAAAAGACAATTATATAAGGTTGAGAAATGTTGCCGGTTTGGATTTTAATGCACCCAGATTTAACTTCCTAACCGGCAAGGTCAGTATCGGCAATGTATCCGCTCAGCAAGCGACGTTGCATATAAAGGCAAATAGCGGTGAAAATGCCAACATCATGCTGCAGACCACCGACAACACAAAGGATGCTGCGATCATATTCCGCAATACTTCAAACACAATCTCTGTGGGTTCAAACAATCTGATGAAATTCGATGCCACCTCCTACTCCTTCACCACCGGCAAAGTCGGCATCGGATGTGTCAACAACATGAACGACTTCGCACTTGCAGTGCAAGGCGGCGTGGTAAGCACAAAGGTATCGGTGTTGGATATCGACTCATGGCCCGATTTCGTGTTCGGCAACAACTACAAACTCATGAACCTTTATGAGCTTGAGCAATACATCAATGCCAATCAACATCTTCCCGAAGTGCCGTCGGCAGAAGAAGTGTCGGCCAGCGGCATCGACCTCGGCGAGATGAACTCCATACTGCTGCAGAAAGTCGAGGAGCTCACTCTTCACATCATCGAACTTCAGAAACAAATCGACGAATTAAAAGCAAGATAAATGAGCGCACATGTAAAGAAACTTATAACCGTCATTATTATAATGATGGCTGGAGCGGTGTATGTGAATGCACAAAACAGAGCCTACTTCGTGAACTTTGAATATGACAACGACGGCAACCGCATCAGCCGATTCATCACCATCGGCGACGACCGCGAGGAACGCTCCTCTAACGACACAACCGAGGTGATTCATTATACCGACATCCTTGACGAAAGTCAGATAAACATATATCCCAACCCCACAACAAAAAGTATAATCGTCACTATCACAAATCCTGATGAGGATATGTCGATAAACGCAACACTGTTATCATCCTCAGGTGTGCTATTGGATTCTAAATCAATCGGCGCAGCTACCGTGGAATTCGATTTGAGCAACATGGCTGCCGGCATCTACATCCTTGAACTGCGCAGCGAAGCCGATACAAAGACCTGGAAAATCATCAAACGATAAATACCATGAAAAACAATATACTGATTCTATTTTTTCTCGCTTTATGCTCAATGGCCTCAGCCCAAATCAATTACGATGAAGAGCAAGAGGATGAGAGCTTTTCTCTCAACACACCGCTCAACTCAAACAGGAGCTATCATTACACCGCTTCAAGCCGTATCGACCTCAACCCAGGTTTCAGCTACGCTCCCGCAAGAGGCAAGAGTGCGTTGTTTGAAATTGACCCGATGATGGTAGTGCCACCGACATATGGAACTGGTGTTTCAACAGCAAGCGACCCAAATCTTGTCGTTCAGGCACCAGCAGGTATGCCATATTCTTTACCAATGACGACAGATGTTAACAACAATGGCGCGGCTGTGATAACAATACCTATAGACTGCCCTCCTGGAGCTGGCGGTCTGAAACCCGATTTGTCATTTGTTTACAACAGTCAGGCTGGAGACGGTATCATGGGTCCTGGATGGAGCATCGGAGGTATGTCGAAAATATCGCGTGTTCCTTATAAATACTATTATTCCAATTATTCCAACGCAGTCAACTTTACCAATCAAGACGACTATTCACTGGATGGAATCAGGCTCATTAAGGGAAATGATGGCAAATATTATCCTGAGGTGTTTGATAACTCTGTAATAACATTCGCCAACAATTCTTTCATAGTTAGCAAACCCAACGGTTATGTTTACACATATGGCGGAACCAATGATTCAAAACATTATCCTCAAGGCATCACATCTAACCCTGTTGAATGGCATATTAGTTCGATACAAGACCCTTATGGCAACACTATTAATTTCTCATACAGCAAAGACAATGACGGGGGTTTCTATCCTTCACAAATAAGCTATAGCGGATATACTATACAATTTAATTATCATTCTACTGAACGCAACGACACACAAAAGAAGTTCTTCGCAGACAACACTCAACAAACAGGCTATTCAAAAATAACCAAGATATTAGATAACTTGGATTTCAAGAAGGGCAATGAAGGCATTCACTCATATCATTTGACATATATGCCGCTTGGCGACCTTCCGAACAGAGAACTTCAGTTCATACAAAAATACGGAACATACAATGAAGTCAAAAGCGAACCGTCATACGCCGAAAACCGCACAGCATCTTGCCAATTTGTCTGGCACAACAGTATTGGAACGTTACAAGTGGAAAATACGCCTGTTGATGTAAGTCTTACTCGCAAAATAAATGATGTCAGCTTTTATCAAAAAGCTGTATTTCCTGTAAGATTCACCAACGGGGTGTCAGGCGTTTTGTCAGACATGGTCGTGCTATTGGCTCAAGAGAGATATCCATACTTTAAAATGATTGCCTTTAGAAACAACTCACAAAACAGTGCGATAAATTCCAACTATTCATATTATTTTAATTATCTCGATTGTGGAAATATCAACGAATTCATAGAAGACAAGCCACATTGCGATATGTTCTCACCAGTTGATATTGACGGTGATGGTTATAATGAAATATTGTATATTTACCATACTGAAACACAAAACCAGCCAAAACAATATTATGCCCATTTAATATCATATAATGGGACAAATGCCTTTACTCCAAGCCAAAATATTACAACAATACCAAGCCAACAACTCCAAAGTCCCCCATACGAGTTTTATGTTGGTGATTTTGATGGCAATGGATGCTCCGATGTTCTTATAACAAACGGGGATTTCACACGTGTCTGTTTAAGTATTAATGGCGCATTTGATACTTTTATTGACAGGTCTAACGGACAAAACTTATTTCTCAATTCATCAGACCATAGAATCTATATTGGAGATTTTACCGGTGATGGCAGAGACCAGCTGATTAGCATGAATGAATATAATAATAATTCAAATTATTCATATCATACAAAGAAGTTAAGCATTGTCAAAAACAACAATAACAATGCATTGACCATGCAAATAGTTCAGATTACACCAGATCCAGATTATTTACAATACCTGTTTGTCAATAGCACCAAATGTGTGCATTTTTGTCAAGGCGATTTCAATGGTGACAACAAACAAGATTTTTTAGCTATAATGAACAGAAGCGAAGACCACAACTGGTATTTTTATCTGTCAAAAGGAGACGGCAGTTTTGAAAAACGCACATGGCTAAACGCAACTTCTTTTGACGAAATAGCGGGTAATTTTGTTCCATTATCAGCTGATTTCAACGGTGATGGATTCACTGATTTAAACATTACTAGAATAATAAGTCGCGACAATTATGACAATTATTACAGATATTCGTTTTTAATTAGAGTTGATGATTCCATACCTAAGGTAATAAGAAAATGTATATTGGACGGGAATGGGGCCGAACAAATTGTATCTTCTGTTCTAGTAGACCCAATTGGAATAACTCGACATAACGGGGTTTACGCCTGTATTGGCAACTTTAGGGGCACATCTCCTTGTGAAGTCGCCTATACGAGTCTATTTTATACTTGGATTGGTAACATGCAATATTTATGTATGCATTTATACAATACCGGCGACTTTGACGATTCTCCACTTAAA
>JAIKXR010000092.1 GCA_024683975.1 Paludibacteraceae bacterium | reverse complement strand
AATTCATAAATATTTGCGTGTTTCCGCAAAAATCGCGTACCTTTGCCGCAAATTTTGTTTTCCGGTATCCCGACAGCACGATATACCGGAATACCGTAAACCAACAATCAACATGCAATAATCAACATAAAATAACCAATATGAAATCAAAAATCTTCCTCTTGCTGCTGTGTGCGGCTATGACGGGCAACCTCTTAGCGGTACCCGGAGCGCTGAAAGGCAAGTTCTCAATCAACAAAAGTGGCACCAAAGCCATTCAGTTCTCGCAGGGAAACCTGCAGTATCAGGCGAGCACCGACACGTGGCAGTTCGCAGAGCACCAGTATGACATTATCGGTGAAGGCAACGAAAACATATCTTCGACCTACGATGGTTGGATTGACCTCTTCGGGTATGGCTCCAGCGGCTATAACGACAAATATCCGTATATGACATCGGAAGATCCGGATGATTATGCATTAGGATCCAAAAAATCAATTATCGGCACGGTGTATGACTGGGGCATTCATAACGCTATCTCCAACGGAGGAAACGCAACAAAAATGTGGCGGACACTGGACCATGAATTATATGATATATTACATAACCGTCCGAATGCAGCCAAGTTGTTCGGATTTGGAACTATCGATGGCGTAAAAGGAATGATTTTGCTGCCTGATGACTGGACAACGCCGAAAGGTCTGACTTTTAACCCCGCTTTGGAGAATGGAATGGTATGGGATGACCACAGCTTTTACTATGATAATCCAAATAAGAATAATTTCTCGCACAACACTTACACAAAGGAACAATGGAACGACATCATGCAGCCTAATGGCGCGGTATTCCTGCCTGTTACTGGCTACCGCGAAGGAACAACATATCATAAAGGAGTAGATGAAGAGGGCGACGGGGAAGGATGCTATTGGATGACCACATATCCTGGTTGGACAGATAATCAATATCAAGCCCAATATAATCTGTTTACAAATAACATTATAATAACTGGACAAATATACTCTGATGGTTATAATCAAGACAACTACCATTTTGGCTATGCCGTACGTCTGATTAAGGAGTATGAAGCCCCCTCTGTTTCTTATGCTGTCACAATATCTCAGCCCGAGCATGGTACAATTAGTCTTAAAGAAACGGGTATCGACCTTTCCGCTGTACTGGAAGGTACCTTGCTGCACTTTATAGCAACCCCTGACGAAGGCTATGAATTGGATGCATGGAGCGGTTGCGCTGCCGATGGCTCATTGACCGTCAACGGAGCGGTTACTGTTACCTGCACGTTCAAAAAGCAGACCTTCCAAGTAACCTTTGTCGATTGGGACGATGCCGTACTCAAACCGGCGCAGACTGTGAACTGGGGAGAAGCGGCACTGCCCCCATCTGACCCCGTACGCGTTGACTATGACTTCACGGGATGGGACACAGACTTTTCTTCGGTTAAGAGCGACCTCACCGTTAAGGCGCAGTACAAAGAGGTGGACAAAACCGTTTATTACACCGTCACCTACTACGACTGGGATATGACTGTCATCGGCACAGAGAAAGTGGAGGAGGGACACGATGCCGAAGGTTGGAAACCCGAACCCACACGCGAAAATTATGACTTCACCGGATGGAGCAAACCCTTGACCAATATCACCTCCGACCTCAGCGTACAGGCACAGTACGAAGAGAAGAAAGTATGGTACACCGTCACCTACTACGACTGGGACCTCACCGTTATTGGTACGGAGAAAGTGGAGGAAGGACACGATGCCGAAGGTTGGAAACCCGAACCCACACGCGAAGGTTATGACTTTACCGGATGGAGCAAATCCCTGACGAACATTACCTCCGACCTCAGCGTGCAGGCGCAGTACGAGGTGGCGAAAGTATGGTACACAGTTACGTATTACGATTGGGACCTCACTATTCTTGGCACCGAGAAAGTAGCGGAAGGTGAGACTGCCGAAGGATGGAAACCCGAACCCGAACGCGAAGGTTATGACTTCACCGGATGGAGCAAACCCCTGACGAACATCACCTCCGACCTCAGCGTCCAGGCACAGTATGAGGTGGCGAAGGTATGGTACACCGTTACGTATTATGATTGGAACCTTACTATTCTTGGCACCGAGAAAGTAGCGGAAGGTGAGACTGCCGAAGGTTGGAAACCCGAACCCGAACGCGAAGGTTATGACTTCACCGGATGGAGCAAACCCCTGACGAACATCACCTCCGACCTCAACGTCCAAGCGCAGTATGAAAAGAAGGAGGCTACCGCCCTCGACGAAACGGACACCTGGACAACTCCCCGCAAGTTCTTCCGTAACGGCACCCTCCTTATCGACCGCAACGGCATTCTCTACACCCCCCACGGCACCCGCCTCGACTAAGCCCTCCAAGAGGTTTCCTCTTTGTTAAGAAACGCGAGTCGTCAGGCTCGCGTTTCTTTTTTCTTTGTATTATGCCGTGAAGCGAATCATGCGCACCGAGAATGTCCGTACCACCGAGGCAAAAGTCAGAAACACACTACCCAGCTCCCAACCGCTATGTACATAAGAATTACCGCATTTAGGGGAAAAACAACTGCTCATTTCAATATTGGAAGAGACTATACTGATGGTAATGAAAATATTGTGTTACCATTGCGCATCTTAATTGAGTTTGCCACCATACAAAATTATTATGAGAGAGAAAAAAATAATAATAAAATGCATACTTTTGTCGCAATATGTCAAAAAAATTTGGCAGTCTGATATTATAAACTTATTTTTGCGCGCTTAATTGAATACATTTATACTGAAATTGATAATGAAAAAAACTTTCTTTTTGGCTATTCTATGCCTTTATTTAACCACACTTTCTGTTAATGCCGAGTCTTATGGGATACTTGTCAATGGCTCCAAATACTTTGCCGGAACACTCAACCCGACTCCTATGGATCCTTCCTTTAATGAGTATTCGTGTCTCGGCATACCTCTCAAAAACGGTGATTATCTCCAGTTGTATGACCTCTCTAACAAAACCGCTTGGGTTGTTGAACTTGACCAATATAGTGTCAGCGGGGTGGCAAAACAAGGAGATAAATATACTTGTTCTGCCGATGGCTGCTATGATTTTTATATCAAACTCAAATTTGGGCAAGACCAACTGTACGTCGGTAAGTCCGAGTCGCAAGATTGTCAGGAATGGGGAGATGACGAATATAGTGACAAGAACGGCAGCGCTGTTCCGAGCCAGTGTCCCGATGTCATGATGCAAGGTTTCTATTTCAATTCCTACGAAATAAAAGATACTACTGATGTTAGGAACAATCCGGGCAAATTCGAAAACGGAACCAATTTCTATGGTGACACGCGTTGGAAAACACTATACGCGCAGTCCGGCGAGATAGGTGCGTACTTTGATCTTATCTGGTTGCCGCCATCGGCGATGGCAAGCGGTACAGGCTACCATCCGCGCCAATATTCCAACCAGAACTCAGACTGGGGATCGCGTGCCGAACTGCAGCAACTGATAGCATCCTTGCACAACTCCGGTACTAAAGTTGTCGCCGATATGGTACTGAACCACGGCGAGGCAATGGCTTCGTGGTGTGATTTCGCGCACCTTAATTTCGGAGAATACGGAGAGTTCCAGCCTGATGGCAGTTTTATCTGCAAGACAGATGAGATGAACGACCCGGCTAACAACAATGAGGAGATGGCAGGCTCATGCTGGGGAACGGCTACAGGACCTAACGATGACGGTACCAACTACGCCGCTGCGCGTGACTGGGCGCACGATAGCGAAAACGTCCGTGAGATGTTCAGGGCATACGCCAAGTGGATGCGCAATGTTATCGGTTATGACGGTTTCCGCTACGATGAGTGCAAAGGCTATCACATGAGCCACGTCAATGACTACAATACTGCTGCCGATGCCTACATCTCTTTTATGGAACTGTGGGATGGTAACGACCGCATCTGGCAAGGTATTCAGGACGCTAAATACAACACGATGGCACTTGACTTCCAGACCAAGTACTCCACTTTTGATGCCATAGGACGCTTTGACTACTCGAAGTGTTTCCTCAACGGCGGTAACGGCGGACTGATCGGCAGTGGACGAGCCAAATATGCAGTCACTTTCGTTGATAGCCACGACTGGTTCTATCGTGGTAACAACCAAGAGTTCGGATGCTCGTCAGGCAAATGCTACGATGGCATATCTATGTCCGATGAAATCAAGGACCGGCTTCTGCAAGCCATTGCATACCAACTGTCTATGCCCGGAGTTCCATGTATTTTCTATCCCCATTGGAACAAGTACAAAGACGCTATAAAGGACATGATTAACGCCCGCCATGTGGCAGGTGTTAATTCCGAAAGTCCCGTCGGAGAGGAAGAGGGTGACGGAGGCGGCTATAAAGCCACAGTAGAAGGCAAGAATGGCAAACTCATTCTTATGCTCGGCAACAAAACGGTACACGAACCTACAGGCGACAACTCTTGGCTCGCTACTTACAATTACAAGTTGATGGCTTCCGGTCCGGGCTATGCTATGTGGGTTCTCGCCATCAATGACTATGCCCCGCGACTCATCGTTACACCCGAAACGTACTTTGAGGACAACGCCAACGGTCTGAACGTTACTGTCCAACCCGTGGGCGGCTCGTCCGATATCAAAACCGTCTATTACACAACTGATGGCACCGACCCCACCACTTCAAGCCAATCATTCACCGGTGACAAAACCTTTAATTTCAAACAAACAACTACTCTCAAGGTGATGGCGGCCTGCGGCTCGGCTCTATCCAAAATACAGACTTACACATACACTTATCGCGAACCGCTCAAACGTGGTATCCAAGTCCATTTCAATAAACCCGATCAATGGGAAAAGGTTTATTTCTATGCTTGGATTCCGGGTACAGACGAAGAAGGTAACGCAACTTCTGTCAATATGTTGGGCGCTTATCCGGGACAGCGTATCTATGAGGATGCCGATGGCTGGTACTCCTATGAATTTGATGCAAGTTTCGAATCTGTCAATTTCTGCATCTCTTCCGGTAACGAATGTGGACTGCTCAATGTCCGCTCCAACGATCTCGTGGCTGACTACGATGCTTACTACGGATGGGAGGATGGCTTTGAGCCGGAAAGCAACTACGAAAAGAAACTCAATGGAAAGATAGAACTCTCGCCTGAATTTGACCTCGTCATCTCGCCCGAAAGCGGCAATTTCCGCGACCTGCAGCAAGGCGAAGAGATAACCATCACCGTCGTAGGTAAGTCCGGTGCAATGATTTACTACTCTATCAACGGACAGGAGCAAGACCCTGTGGAAAACACCGTAAGTTTCAAAATCAACAATACCACCACCGTTTCGGCTTACGCCTACGATGTCAATACCAAAGAAAAAACTGAAACTTACACCAATACCTACACCTACAAGGCTCCGCAACAGGGTGTCATCACGGTGCGTTTCGCCAAGCCGTCCGACTGGGCAGATCTTTACCTCTATGCTTTCACACGTGTGCAAGTTGGCAAAAAAATAGTGGACACTCCCTATGCTCTTGTAGCAGGACAGTCCGCCAAATGGCCCGGCACTCATTGGACATCTATCGACCACTCTGTAGCAGGCGACTCAACCTATACTTGGACTATGCGGGAGGAAGTACTTGACAAAGACCTCTACGTCATTTTCAACGTTGGCTCTAATGTTAAACAGACGCAGGATATCTACCTGCCTGAAAACGCCTGCTTCGTCTGGAATCCTTACTGCTGGCAAGCCGTCATCGATGAGGACTGCGATGGCTTGGGTGATGCTGTTGAACAAGTGGAAAACGACGGTTCCTATCAACTTGACAACACACAACCGATGTTCAACATTCTCGGTATTCAGGTTGATAGAGACTATAAAGGTATAGTAATTCAAAACGGACACAAGTTCTTCCTCCAATAAACGCTTAAACTCCTAAAACCAACATAAATTAACCCATAAAGCAATAACACTATGAAGAAATTTCTCTTTTCTTTGGTTTGTGCGTTCAGTATGTCCCTTATGGTGAATGCTGAAACAGCGACAACGGTGTATTACGCCATCCCTGATGCACAGGTCGGCTCTTATACACTCAAACTTAACGTCTGCCTCCAGTGGGACGGCAAGGATGCAGCCACTAATGTATGGCAGCAGTTCGTAATGGAGAAGACAACGGAAACCTACAATTCCAATCCTATCTACAAAGCCACTTTCACTGACAAGTGGGACGGTGCCAACACCATGCAGTTCCAACTCTATGATGGTGAGGAATGGAAATCCCAAGAAGTAGCTTTCGATGGTTCTTCCGATGGCGAAAACCAAGGCAAATGGACCTCAGCCGACAACTACAACGGCAAAATGTGGGTATACAGCGAAACAGGCTGGAAAGCCTATCAGACAGACGGCGGCGGTTCACCCGATCCCAAGACGGTTACTCTCTACTACGTGAACACTGGCAAGTGGGAGAATGTCAATGCTTATGTATGGTACAAGGATGGCGAGACCACCCATGAGAAGGCGGCCTGGTCAGGTGAGGCAATGACTAAGACCGGCGAGCAGGTTAACGGTTATGATGTGTACAGTTACTCTTTCGAGACCGAATATGTAAATGTCATCTTCAACAACGCCGTAATAGGTGAAGGCTTACAGAAGACCGCCGACTTGTCACGGAACGCTTCCGAGCTCTGTGATGACGACTGCAAGTGCTATCAAGCATCCGACGGCATTCCTGCCGATGCCAAGACGGTTACTCTCTACTACGTGAACACGACCAAGTGGGAGAATGTCAATGCTTATGTATGGTACAAGGATGGCGAGACCACTCATGAGAAGGCTGCCTGGTCAGGTGAGGCAATG
>JAIKXR010000025.1 GCA_024683975.1 Paludibacteraceae bacterium | reverse complement strand
GCGCCGTGCCTCGTCCATTTCTTCAATGGAGAAGCGGCTCCAGTATTCATCGGCGGCATAGATGTCCTTCATGCCATAAGGCACATAGAGGGTAATGCCTTTTGCGTCCGGCTTCGGTTTGTCCTCATCAAGGAAAGCGAACATACGCGGACCTGCCTCAAGCAGTTTGGTGCTGTTAATCTGTATGCTCCACAGGTTGCGGCAGTAAGGGCAGAAAGCAAGGGGCACTTCGGTGAACTTCTCGCCGAAAACAACCTCCTCCACGCTTCCCCATGTATGGAAGATAGGTATGTCCCATTCCACATCCGTCTTCACGGTGACATTACGGCCGAGATAGAGATAGGTGCAGGTCATGGCAGCCTCCTGGAAGGAGAACTCCTCTCCCGTGTCACCCTGCCTGTACGAGAACTCAATAGGTTCGTCACCGTCAGCGATGGTCAGCTCCAGCAGACCGTCCCCGTAACCGTTGGCGTTGAAGTCCTTCATCAGATACAAGCCCAGCGTCTTGACAGAGGATGGGATGATGACCGCTGTCAGATAGGGGCTTTTGGCGAAAGCGCTGTCACCGATGGCGGTAACGGTGTAATCCTCGTAGTTAGAGGTCTCTTTGCTATAAACGGAGATGACGGACGGGATGTTGAGCCTGCCCATGTAGTTGTCCTCCGCCACCATATTCGGGTCAGTGTCAGAGGGGCGGAAAGTGACCGTGGCGGTCTTGTCCGCCTCATCAAGCAGATACCAGACACCGTCCACTTCCTGTCTGTTCTGCGCGTTCAGCATCCCCGCAACCAGCAGGAGTGCTGCAAAAAGTGATTTGTGTTTCATTGTTGTTAATTTGGTTTGGTTTATATTGATTACGCTCACAAAATAATCCCTATTGTTTCAGCCATAGTCCGAAAAACTTGTCGTAAACAGTATAAGCACCATTATCTTTTTGATATACAAGTTCTTTGTCTGTCATACTGATTACGGCACTGCGAACCGTACTATACGCACCGAGACTATACTTGAGAAGAAAAGCTCCACTGCCTGTTTCTTTTATCTCCCCTTCGGAAGCAATGGCACGCAATACTTTCTGCTGTCGGGAAGTCAGCAGTTTGCAATACGTCTGATAAGTCGGACTGGCTTCTTGCAACAACTGGTGTACAACTGTAATAACTGTATCTTCCTTGATATGACTTATATTGCTTTGATATAAACGGTTAAGTAATGCCTGTATATACCAAGTGTAGCCGTCAACCATGATATATAGTTCGTGAAACGCGGCCTTGTCCATCTGTTGCCCGTGTGCTGCCAGATGCTTGCACGCAAAACTGTAATATGAATCCTCATCTATGACATCAATATACATCATCTGTGTACTTTGATAGAACGGACGGTTGGCAGCTGCAAACATCTGCATCATAATATGCTTTTTACTGCCGGCAAAAATGAAACGCACATTGTTAAGTTGTTGTATGTAACCTCTCAACAAGGCTTCCATTTTACCATTCTCATATTCGGCAATCGTCTGAAACTCGTCAAAAGCCACGTAACAGGGACGTTTGGCCTGCTCCAGATAGGCGAATATCTGCTGCAAAGTCCATTCCACCCGTTGGGGTTGTACATCAATACTGCATTGCGGCATACCCGTTATCGGATCCGTTCCGAAAACAGGTCGTAAAGCCCCGAAAAAGTGTGTAATCTCAGCCCATACCCGTTCCGAGAAAGGAGTAATACATTTAGTCAGCACAGCCTCTGCAAAAGTCTTTGTAAAACTTTGCACATCTGAAGTACTGTACAAATCGACATAAAAGCAATGAATTTCTTCTGGATTGACCGCATGGAAGAAATGTTGGATAAGTCCCGTCTTGCCGACACGACGCGGACTAATAAGCGTTATATTACGCCTGTTATACAGAGCATCACCCAGTTCTTTCGTTTCGGCAATGCGGTCACAAAAATACTCTTTCCCCATATATGAGGTTATAGAGAAAGGATTTGCGATAATAGTCTTTGAAGCTGCCATAGAAGAGATATATCTATTATGTAGTGTCGAACTTTTCGCTACGACTTTTTCGCTGCAAAGGTAATGCTTTTTCTTGTATTCACCAAATTCAGGTTAAATTTGGTGAATATATTCACTAAATTCAGGTTAAATTCGGGGATTATATTCACTGAATTCGGGTCAAATTCAGGGATTAGGGGCTTTGGGGCAATTTATAATTTACAGTTGATAATTGATATCCTTGTATATCTTATTGCAGACTGGAAGCCTGCATACCCGATGGATCCCTGCGGGGTTACCCTCAAGCTGCCTAAAGGTAGCCTGAGGGTAACTCATGGGTGGCTGACTATCATTTCACTTCCACACCGGCGGGTGTATAGGCTTTGCCGTTGCGGATGATGAGCACCTGACCGTCAAGAACAACCTTCCTTGCGGAAGTGGACGACTGCGTTCCAATCACATCCTCCAATGCCGATTCAAAACCTGTAATATTTATAGCATAAATCTTAACGGAGCCTGTTGTTTCCAATTCATCGCCCTCACCTGTCTGTGCGAAACGAATAGGAGTATAGCGCGGAGCGGCTTCTTGCGGAGTAGTTTCCGTTCCATAGATATAAACCATAGTCGGCTCTGAGCAGTTGTAAGCGATATGCACTTCTCCCTTTTCCGGCTTACTGAATGTTACGGCAGCACCTGTTCCCACTTTGATATTGAGTTCGTGCGTGCCGAAGGTCTGTGTCGTAACATAAACCTCGCCTTCACCTGCCGGCAAGAGGAAGCTCAGTCCGTGGAATCTGTCGGCAAACTCGGCTGTACCGGGAATGAGCGTGCCAAGCAGTTCGTCAATCTTGGTTGCGTCCATGGTCGATTGGAGAACGATGCACTCGTCTGTCAGATCCACACTGTCATCGGTGGTGAAGGTGTAGCGCACGCCGTCAATTACTGTTCCTTTCGGATTGTCGTCTATTTCGATTGCGCCAAACGACACGTTGGATGTCTGAGCAGTCGGAACAACAGGAGCCGGACCAATCTCTACGCGCAAAGCAGGGCGGTTACCCAAGTAGAATGTCATGACTCCTTCTTCCCATTGACTGTCCGTAGCGCGGAGCGTAACGCCTGTTGTGAGAATCTTGATGTCATCGTCCATCAGCACTTTATTGGCTTGTCCTGCGCGGGCACCCCATTCAAGAATCTCTTCCTCGGTTGCATCGACGGCTTCATCAGCCAAGGTGTTGTACATTTCGATATAACCTTTGTTGGTTACAGTCAGTGTGTCGCAAGTTACATTGGGGTGCGGCGAGTGTTCGATGGTGTGCACATCCACATTGTCGATAGTCAGGTTGCTTGCTCCCAGTTGCGAGAAATAACCGTCTAAAACGAGGGTGGCGTTTTCTCCTTTGCCGCGTATAATAATCGGAGCACTGGCACCAATACCGGCAGAGTTGTTGGTGATGCGGCAGTCGCCGATAATGTCAATAGCGATAGGCACTTGCGGAATGCTGTTGTAGTCCATCCAGTCCGACCAGCCCATCGTACCACTTTCGTCTTCTGAGAAGTGGCGGCGGTAGTTGTTCAGTGTCAGCACGCCTGTCTCGTAGTCAAACGACACTTTGCCGTCGCCGAAGATGTCATGGGCGTTCTCTTTGGTCAGTTGGATGCGCGTCCCAATAAATGAGATGTCGTAATAAGAGCCTTTCTCTACAGTAAACTCGTAACTGGCGGAGATAACCTCTGCTTCTGATTTCTTACAGGTGACAGTAATGGTGGTAACACCGTCTTTGAGTACGCTGACTTTGCCTGTTTTGGCATCCACTGTGGCAACAGTCGCGTCGGAAGAGGAATAGACAACGTCCAAGCCTAACGGGTTGGACACTTCCTGCGGCACGTAGGGATAGCCGACATACAGCGTATAGCCGGTAACGGCAGCATTGTAGAAACTGAGCCATTGGTCGGTGTAATACTCTAATACGATAACGTATGCGGTGTCAGTCTCCGACAGAGCGTATGAAACATTCTGCTGTACTCTCCAGATGGTATTGGGATAGTTGGCAAGCAATGTTTCCGTTTCCATATCCTTTTCTTTTCCGTGGCGGTAGGACACTTTGGCGTTGAATTTGTCCCGATAGTAACCGAACTGTGCCTGCACACTGTCGTTGGCTGCACCTAATGCCGCCAAAGCCTGCAATGCCATATCGGTGGTAACATAATACTTGTCTTCGCCATTGACGGGAAGCATGTTGCGCCATTCCAACTGT
>JAIKXR010000017.1 GCA_024683975.1 Paludibacteraceae bacterium | reverse complement strand
GGCGAGTTCGATCCTAACAGCAGCAGCATGTACGAAAAGATGATCGCATTCTTCGGCATGGGCGTGGAAAAGAATGAGAAGCCATTCCGTGATGCTGCCGGCATATGGTCAAGCAGTGTAAACTCAAGTATCAACTGCGCTCAGAAAGAAATGAAAGTCCGTTTCTGGGAAAGCGAAGACATTGTATATCATGTAAAGTTCTAAGCTAAATAGAAACACTAAAAAACATCATCAATCTGGTACATATATGATCTCTCCGTTTTCCAATTCATAGGCAACGCCGATTTTTTTACCACGTTTGCCGTTTTTTGAATCTTGGTCTTCGGAGGGGGTAAAGCGATTTATTTTGTCGCCTTCTTTGATGATTATCTCCATGTTCTCCTTGCCTGGATTCTTTACCATAGTAAAGTCCTCCTTGGAGAACATTTCTGTCATATTATATCGGCTTACCAGAGCGACCATAAGTGCGACGGCAAAAACCATTGCCACGTCGAATAGGTTGCTTACAACGCTCATTGGGTCGTTGTCTTCGTCTTTGCTTAATAATCTCCGTCTCATTTTTCGTTTTGTTTTTCGTCCAACAATGCAGCGACAAATTCCAGGTTGGTCATATCCTGTAAATACCAACGTTGTTTGACTTGTTGAGTAATAAAGCCTATGGCGGCTGAAAACAAACCTACTACCGTCGTCGCAAATGCTACCTGCATATTGTAAGCCATAGATGCTATATCACCTGTCGAAAGGCCTACCAATGCCGGTCCCATTGGGATAAGTGTGCCCATCAGTCCGAGCATAGGTCCCATTTTGCATAATGTTTTTGAAGTTGAGAGGTCTTTGTCTGCCTCGATTTCAAAATCTGAAAGCAAACGCTGCCGCAAAGCGGCACTGTCTGCCGTTAGTAAACGCTTCATATAGCTTACAACCAAAGATGGATTTTTCTTAGGTAAACGTTCCGATAATGATGACACATTGGTTTTGTTTAACCCGTCAAGTTCTTTGGATATAAGATTTCCTGTGCGTCGAATTGCCAGATATTGTCCGAAGAAACCTCCTATAACCAACAATGCTCTGCAAAAAAAGAAAATCAGCAATACGATAACAGGAACAAGTAAGCCTGTCGAAATCCAGTAGAGGATGTCTGAGATGTAGTTCATTTGTACTATCTTTTTTTAATTATTCTTTTTATTTTCAATTTGTATGTTATAATACCTGCTACAAGTCCGAATATCAGCAGTGTGAAAATGCCAGCCAATGCGCTCCAATCAACTTCATTTATGCCCTCAACAGCAGTCTGTCCGTTGACGGTGGCGATTATTCCCAATATGGCTATCAACGCATTAGATAGAAATAGCAGTTCAAGGCGAATTTCGTTTTCGGGTAGTAGACGCAAGACAAACCATCTTCCAAGTGGGATTGCCACAAATATTATTGCTGCCAATACCCATGCCACAAGCGAAAAGGAAACACCTGGTAAAGCAAATATTGTGGTTACCAACAAGCTGAATAGCACAGGGAAAATAAGCAGACCAGGGAACCATCTTAAAATTCGATATATCCATAATGTAACTGGCTTTAATTTGTCGGTGGATTGAATGTGGACAGAAAGAAGACAAAAGGCCATTTGTATTGCTACTTCCAAAGTGAGAATGACGGCGATGTCAAGCATTAGCTCAGAGTCTGCAAGCCAATCTGATATTTGAGATTTGGATTGCAGTATGGCATAAGGCCATGTCAATCCGACAAACAATGCACATGCGGCAGCTGAAAAGACTACCGAATATTTCTTGTAATAGGTTTGCTTCAATATGAAATTGAAACAAACCAATATTATTATCACAAGAACAATTATTTCCATTATTCTTCCATCTTTTTACGGCGACGGCGTACAACTGCAGTCAATAATACTATCGCAGCAACAACTAATACTGCAACCAGCGTGTTGCTGATAATTGTCCTGACATCATTTGTGTTGTTCAATTCTTCGCGTTTTAACACCATGCTTTTGTCGTTTGAAAGTGATGATTCGCGGATGTCTTTGATGCTCTGCTGATATTGAAGAGCCATTTCTGCTGTTGTTTTGGATGCTATAAACTCGCGCAGCTTACTGTTGTCGCAAACCATGCCAGAACAAGATGGCTTGTATTCTTCAATCAATTCTGTATGTAGC
Source organism: Paludibacteraceae bacterium (assembly GCA_024683975.1). GTDB lineage: Bacteria > Bacteroidota > Bacteroidia > Bacteroidales > Paludibacteraceae > Colicola. The sequence goes on along the minus strand of JAIKXR010000017.1, from coordinate 3,925 downwards.
TTTGCGATTTCTGCCAATTGCTCTGCCGAAGCCTTCCACATTTCTTTGCGTGCTGTTTCCATCATTACTGCAGTCATCTCTTGTAAAGCGGCAGGGTTTTCTCTCTCAAAAAAGTCTCTTACTCCTAATTCGAATTTGTCTTGTACATATACGTTATAAATCTCGTCCCACAGCTCGTTGTCAACAACATCTGGTTTCATCACATTCCAGCCGTATGTGTTCTGTATGATTTCGGCAAATACAGCGGCCGCACTGGCTTCACCCTTCATTTTTTCTTTGATATATGCGGGATTGAAAATGCTTGTACGACTTTCTACGCCAATTGCCTCCTTTAACTCTTGCATGCGCATATTGTGGCGGTTTCGGTAATCGCTCATATAAGCGTCTGGTTCCTTCCCTGTGATATTACGTACTGCTAGATTCATGCCGCCCATAAATTCATATACGTGATCAAGACTTAAGGCTCCCCAGGTATTGCTCTGTCGAGGTTGTATAACAGCATCGGTATTGGTCAGGGCTGCCTCCAAAGCAAACTGCTGTACTTTTTCCCAATCCTTTTCACTCCCATAGAAGGCCCCCATATTCTTTATATATACATCAGCAATCTCGGTGCTGTTTTCCCATCGGTCGCCACTTTGTACCATAGCAGTGATTCCTGTCCCGTAGCTGCCGTTTACGCCACCGAAAACACGATATGTAGAAACTTCACGGGCATTCTGAGGTGACAAACCGCGCTCGATAAGTGCACGCTCTGCCTCAACTGTGCTTTGTGCCACAAAATTTTCATATATGTCGTCTTTGGCAGCGGCAGCCATTTTAACAGCTCTGGAAATAAGGAACAGACGGGAAGCGGCAATATCGCGCAACTGTCCGCTAGTCTGAACTACCACATCTATACGCGGACGACCAAGTTGCTCGGAAGGAATGAGACGAAGATCAGTTACTCTTCCGAATACGTCGCGTACAGGCTCGACGCCCAACATATAGAGAACTTGCGCAATTGTGGCGCCTTCGGTTTCCACAAACTCACTGCTCCAGAGCGTATAACTTACCTTGCGTGGAATGGAGTCGTTGTGTCGCTCACGATACATATTGATGGTGCTCTCAGCTAGCTTTATGCCTTGTTTCCATGCGGTTTCGCTTGGTGTTGCCTCTGCATTGATAGCATATAGATTGCGGCCTGTTGGTATGGTGTTGGGATTTGCAATCGGGTCGCCGCCAGGTGATGGGGCAGTATAACCTCCGTTCATTGCGTTAATAATTGATGCAAGCTCGGCTTCCGGACTGTTTTTTAATGCAGTCTTATATTTGGTTTCATTGAGTTTGGCAAGTTCCAGAGAATCTGACAGTGTCATGGCATGGACACTGCTGTTAATGCGTTCTTCCGAATATGGCTGACCTAAAGTATATAGTTCTCCTGTTATTCTCTCGTTGGTAAGTTCTTCTGCAAAGTTCTCTATGCGGGCAATCTCCTGTTGTGTATATGGCACATTTAAGACCGAATCTAATCGCAAATCACGATGAATGCCTAATTCCACTGTCAGACGTTTTACTTTCAATGCGGCATCATCAGTGTCTGGATTGCCATCGGCATAAAGCAGGTCGTTATACTCCTGGATGGCTGTGCTTAGTTCTTTGTAAATGCCTCTTACGTTGCTTTCCATAAATGGAGGTGTAAGGTGGGATTGAAGAGTGGCATAAGAGCGGCGTTTGGCTATTACACCTTCACCAACATCTGCAATCGAGTATACATACAGATGAGGCATTGAGCCAACCAATACATCTGCCCAGTCATTATTGCTAAGTGCCACTTGTTTCTTTGGTGTGAATTCCAAACTTCCATGTGTTCCGAAATGAATCATCACATCGGCTCCAAAATCATATTGCGCCCATAGATATGAGGCTATATAGGCGTGGGGAGGTGCTGCGTTTGTGCCGTGTACTATGGCAAAATCATCATCGCCTGCACCTGCCGCAAGTTGTGGTAACAAAACCACATTGCCTAATTCTACACGAGGCAAGGCCAATTCTCCCTTGTCGGTTGATATATACGAGCCGGGAAACTCTCCGTCGAGAGCTACGACATCGGCCATCATAGTCGGACGAACAGACTTTGCAGTCCATTCATTGTATTCTTTTGCTGAAATCAGTTGGGGATTGCCATTCTTCAAAAAATCGGCTTTTGCGCCTCCTGCATAGGCATTGAACACCGCACCTTGGCGCTGAATCAGTTTATTCAGCTCATCTGCCGAAGCAGGGAGATTCTCTATGCGATAGCCCTCGTCCTTCATTCTTGATAACAAATTGTATAGCGATGGTGCAACAGCCATACCTGCTGCGGTCATGGCATTTTGTCCGGGACCTTTGTAATAATATATGGCAACACGTTTTTCGCTGTTAGGTTTGCTTTGTAAAGCAATATGATTGTTTACTGTCTGAACAAAAGTCTCTAGCCGTTCGGGTATAGTGTAAGCTTGTTGCAGTCCGTCTTCACCGAGACGATTGCCGAATAAAGCATAAGGACGTATGGCTCCGTCTATCTCTGGCATAACTATGCTTTGTGACAGGAATCCTCCGTTCATTCCCATTTTGTCATTTTCCCAAACCTCAACCAGTTGGTTAATATTGAGAGGTGCAAACATCGGGATGTTATGGCTTAAGAGGTAGTTCACCATAGCGTCTCCTAATCGGCCATGTGCCATATTGATAACAGCCGAAGGACATATTGAGTCTATTTGCCGACTCTTTAATAAAGCCTGCATATTGCGTACAGGATAAACCACGTTGCCGCTTTCCTCCAATTTTGCTATCAAATCTTCGGGTTCGCCCATCTGTCCTGTGACTATGATGCGAGGGGCATCTTCATTCAGCAGATTATGCTTTTTCAAAAATGAGTTATATTCGGCCACACTGCTAAAATCGACAGCCTCATCTTCTGGAGTCGTCGGGTCAATGTGATAGAATTGTTTTTGCTTGCGCATTATAGGTTGGTCGGGCTTTTCGGTATCAAGCGTTTTGCCATCTATGTTGCGGCGGATATATGTCAACATATTCCGGTAGTTAATGCGACCTTTGCCCATCAGGTATCCCTTGACTGTAGCGACTGTTGTGGAATCAGCGGAATTAATATCATTGGCAGGATTTGTCGCCATTGTTGTAATTATGCAGACTCCCTTTTCAGCGGCATTCTGTAAGATTGCTCTCTGGTCAGCTGTGATACGAAGTCCCATGCCATTGATTAGTACAGCGTCGTATTTGCCTGTTTTTTCTATGTCTTCCACATCAAGAACGGAGAGTTTAATCCTTTCATTGTCATTTGATTTGGCAATCTGACCAAGTGTTATGACTTGATAATTTACAAAGGCGATATGAGTGGTTGAGAACAAAATGTTCCATATCACTATGCATAATATGATTAGAAGCAGTGCAGCTCCTGACAAGATTACGGTCTTTTTTCTCATTACAAGTAATATTTTATGCTTTTAAATTGCAAAATTACTTGTGATTCAGATGGTGGGCAATACTCTTATTTCAGTAATTAATATCTTATTTATCACAACTTTTAGGTATGGCCAAGTAAAAATATCAAGCTTCGTTCCAACTAAAGACTAGAGACTAAAGACTAGTTAACAGCTTATTAACAATCTCATTAATCCTTCTCAACTGCGTCGGAATGTCAATATGTTGTGGGCAGTGTGATATGCAGTGTCCGCATCCTATACAGTGTTCCACTTGACGATTTGCTTCAAGCTGACGGTTGTATTCTATCATGAAACGACGGCGCGCGCTGCGGAACTCCTTCGACTTCGGGTCTTCAATGATACTGCCTTCGTTCACACATTTGTTGTAGAAACTGAAATTGGTCGGGATGTCTATGCCATAAGGGCAAGGCATGCAGTATTGACACGATGTGCAAGGAATAATC
>JAIKXR010000175.1 GCA_024683975.1 Paludibacteraceae bacterium | reverse complement strand
ACGATATAAGAAAAACGGAACATCTACCACCCCTCTTAATTGCGCTCGAAACTCTTTGATCTTTGAATTTAATGATTCGGCAGAAGCGTTAGTGGCTCGATTGACAAAGAAGTTAAGAACCTCATCCTCCCGCTCATAGATGGTGGCAGAGGCAGTATTGAAAGCATCGTTGTCAAAGTCAGTCACTTTGTTGTACCACATTTTGAGGGATTTCCGTGCGGACTCTTTCGTATGCGTTTTGCAGTTAAAGATACTCCGTAAGGAATGTACAAGCGAGTAAGCCGTTTTGATATCCGGGTATAAATTGAAGAGGATTTCCCCCCGTATCTTTTGGCTTTCCGTCCATTTCTCTTGAGAGACCATAAGCAGGTATCGGCTGCGTGCCAGCAACTCACAACGTGTATCGCCATTAGGCAACCGTTCGGGAACGTAGGCTTCATTGGCTCGGTTCGGTTTGCGTCCGCGTGGGTCTTTCTTGCCAGACTTGCGTTTAGAGAGGTTTCTCTTATTACGATGACGGTGTTGCTCACGCGCCTCAACATCCGCTTTCAGAGCCTCTCTGCGAGCTCTCACACGCAACTCTTGCATGGCATTAGTGCATAGTTGCTGCATGTGGAAACGGTCAAGAGTGATACGGGCATTTGGGAAACATGTTGTTACAATAGCATGCATACTATCAGAGAAGTCCATGGTCACTTCCAAGACTTTCTCCCGCTGGTAGAGATTGAGGAGCATTAGGACGGCAACGACATCTTCGACTTTGGTGCCTTTGACAATGGCTATCAAAGCGCCTTTACGGCCGTGAGCGTCTTTGTTGGAGAGGATAGTGTACAACTCACCATCGGACAAAGAGGTCTCGTCAATGCTAACATTGGGACCGATGTTCTGTGGGAATATAAGGTAATCGCGAGCGTGCCGACCATCGCCATCCTTTACCCAACTGCGGTAATCGCTCAAATGGTTTTTGTAAGCACGTTCGAAATCGTCACCTTTGATGTGGTAAGGTCTCTGGAGCGACCTGGCAGTTATCGGGGTCGAGTCCAACAACCTCTTTTAAAAAAGCCGCAAACTCGGGTGAGATGCGGGTGCCTTCAGCGGCAAGTTGCCAATCGCGTGAAACGGCATGACCTTTGGCATCTAACCAGCGCCTGCGACGAACGTGTAACACTGTGGTGTACTCGCGGATGGGGAAGTCCAACACATTGGATTCCGGATAAAAACCGTTGGGCTTTAAATCCGTCCTGTCATCAGGAGGTGTCGCCTTCTCATCAAGATAGAGATGCAACATAATACGATCCTTACCGCGCAGCTTCTCTTCTGCTACATTTACCAAGTCGAATGACTCACTTATCTCATTCGGGAGAATGTAAGATACTAATAATTTATATGCATTGTCCATCAACAGAGACTATAACAAAAATTGAACCAATCACGATGCTCAACATAACAGATAGATATAACTTACAAACACAGGATTCTGCAGGTGACCCTAGTATAGGGATAATATACGTATATTATTCGGCTATTATTCGGATAGTATCAGGTTCAAAACAGTGCCTAATCAGCAATCACCTACGATAGAAACACGATAGATATACGATACATATACGATAGATACACGATACATATACGATACATACTCGATATATTAAGCAGCCCACACCGAAGGAACACAGGCACTCCATTGTCGCCATACTTTTGTCCTTATGTCGCCATACTTTTGTTTCTTTGTCACGTGCGCCGTGCCTCAGCGCGGCGTTTGTTGTCTCTTCCCTTTGCTGCCTTTTTCTTCGTCTTCCGCCGATTGCCAATCGACAAAAAATCACCATCCTCCTTGCATATATCCCATTCCTGCCGTACTTTTGCCGCCGTGATGTTATGAAGGCGGACGAGAACCAAAGCAATAGGCAGAACGATATACCGTCCTCTCCCCGACGTTAAAAACCGGAGCACTGCCACTGTAAAAAGCGGTAACATAAGTAAAAACGGCGTTTATTGACATGGTCGGCAGTTGGTAATAAGCGTAAAACGAATGGCAAAAAAGAATGATATAATCGGTGTTCACACGGAGCAAGTACAGCACTTGGAGAAGATAGAAAATCTTATCATTACCCTCCGTGGGTGTCAAGTCATGCTTGACCGTGACTTGGCGCGATTGTATGGAGTGGAAACAAAACGGCTTAACCAGCAAGTACAGCGAAACATCGAACGGTTCCCCGAGGACTTTATGTTCCAACTCTCTAAAGAAGAGGCGGAAATCTTGAAAGAGCAAATTGTAAACTCTAATGAAGATTCTTCAAGGTCACAATTTGCAACCTTGAACAGCAGAGGACACAATATCAAGCATCTGCCCTATGCCTTTACAGAGAATGGTATCAGCATAAAAGACAGGTAACATAAGCATATAAACAGACAACATAAAGACATAGGGCGCAAAGTGTTGCGCCACCATATAGCGTTATAAGCCAACTTGGTGATTTGAAACCCTAGACAAGTTTACTAAATCATTGTTAATTCAAGTACGGTTTATGCACGCTCACGTTTTCAGCGTGAGTTTTCCGTGCATTTATTTGAATAAGTAAGGTAGTCGAGAACCTCTAATCATCAAATGAAGCAGCGAAAGCGCACGCTTTTCTTGTGCTGTATTAGTCTGTAAATGTCTCCTACAACCTCATTTTCCTGATGCGGCACAATAAAAGGACTAACAAGGACCAAACACATATAAACTAAATGCACTTACTTTGCGGCACTTTTTGCCGCACAACAAACGGAGAATGCCGAAGTCTTGTGCAAGAGTGAGTGTATGCCTCGCTTACGCAACTCGCCGAAGCCAAGACTGGCGACATTCGCAGTGAAACGGAGAATGCCGAAAATCCAATAAAGAGTAGGCAAAGCAAAAACTGTCATTATATGGAAAAAGACACCACACGCAAGTTCATCGAAAGGATGAACAAAATCGGCGAAGGAGAGTATTTCCGTCCTTCTGTAAGAAAAGACCACGATTCAGTTTTTGAATTATGGGACACGGTATGGGTTATGTACAATGACCAACCTGTGTCATGTAAGGTTTGTGAGATAAACATCACAATAAGGCCCAATCCTCATGGAGGGAAATTGGGTAGTGTGAAATACAAGTTGTCTCAGACAGAAACCCCGACAAGTAAGAATTACCAAGAATATTTTGTTGAAATAGAAGAAGAAAAATGCTTTTCGACAAAAGAAGATTTGCTAAACAGTTTATAACTAATCAAATGTTTAACACTATGAAAACAAAACTTCTTTTGGCAGCAATGATGCTGTCAATGTCTTTGTCGCTCTTCGCCCAATCCGGCACCTGCGGCACCAACCTCACATGGAACTTATCGAACGGAGTCTTAACCATTTCCGGCACCGGAGCAATGACGAATTATACCTATGATGGCAGTATATATAATACTCCGTGGTATTCCTATCGTGAGTCTATCAAAACCGTCAAGATTGGTAGCAGCGTCACAAGCATTGGAGAACAAGCTTTCGCTGATTGCAGCAGTTTGACCTCCATTACCATTCCCAACAGCGTCACAAGCATTGGAGACGGTGCTTTCTCTTCTTGCAGCAGTTTGACCTCCGTAACCATTCCCAACAGCGTCACAAGCATTGGAGAGAATGCTTTCGCTGAATGCAGCAGTTTGACCTCCATAACCATTCCCAACAGCGTCACAAGCATCGGAGAGAATGCTTTCGCTGTTTGCAGCAGTTTGACCTCCATAGAGATTCCCAACAGCGTCACAAGCATTGGAGACTGGGCTTTCGCGTTGTGCAGCAGCTTGACCTCCATTACCATTCCCAGCAGCGTCACAAGCATTGGAGACGGTGCTTTCGAATCGTGCACCAGTTTGACCTCCATAACCATTCCCAACAGCGTCACAAGAATTGGAGAAGGTGTTTTCTATCACTGCACCGGTTTGACCTCTGTGACGATTCCCAATAGCGTCACAAGCATTGGATATGCTGCTTTCTATAATTGCAGCAGTTTGACATCCATAACCATTCCCAACAGCGTCACATGGATTGGAGACAATGCTTTCGATGGTTGCAGCAGTTTGAAGAATGTGATTTTAGGAACCTCAGTCAAAGTGTTGGAGGATTCTGCATTTTATCGCTGTTCGTCCATTGAAACCATCACTTGCTATAGTATGCGTCCGCCTACGGTTAATACAGATGCTCTTTACGGTTTGGACTACAGCACTATCGTTTATGTGCCTGCCGATTATTTAGAGACATACAAGATGCACAATGCATGGGGATTGTATGACGTTCGTCCGTTAGGTGCAGTTAAGGTGGAGACCGAAGAAGTGACCATCACTCCATCCGACAATACCGTTGACATCGTATGGCCAGAAATAACCGGTGCCACTACCTACGAACTCATCATCCGCGACACAGACGGCAACATTGTCTGCACCCTCATTTTCGATGCACAGGGACACCTTACACAGATAGCCTTTTCCGCTCCCGCACGAACCAATGTGCCCGAACAGACACAGGCAGCAGGCTTCTCATTCACCGTCACAGGGCTGAAAGAAAACACCGAATACACCTACACCCTCACAGCCAAAGACAGCAAAGGCAAAGCCATTGACACCAAGACCGGCACCTTCAAGACCATTGGCGGAACACCCGTGGACGAGACGGAAAGAGATGCCGCTCCCGCTCCCCGCAAACTGCTGAAAAACGGTATTCTCTACATCCTTACCCCTGACGGCACCGCCTATGACCTGCAAGGTCAGCGTATAGATTAAAGCAAGGCCACCGTCTCGACTAAACAGGTCGTATAAT
>JAIKXR010000120.1 GCA_024683975.1 Paludibacteraceae bacterium | reverse complement strand
AAAACATCACTGATTCCATATTGCTTGCGAAACTTAAAAAGCTATACATTTTTGGTGCGCAGGTGGCTCCTTTAATCCGCAACTGTCTTGTTGCAGTACAATTGCGGATTAAAATGGGGCGGGAATAATAGACAATGATGAACGGATAATGATGGGTGATGAGACAAATAGGAGGCAGAATACATTTTCATTTGCGGGTACGAAATCAAAGGCTTACCTTTGTCGGCGATTTGGGAGTCTTTTCATGGGGGCTTGACAAAGAAACAATAAAAATTGACACGATAATGACAAAAGCAGGCAAAGTAGGGATGTGGATATCCATAGTTTTGGTAATCGGATTGGCAGTGTTTGTGTATTTCAAGTTCTTCTTCGTTTATAGTGAAGGTGTTAACGAGGGCGATATCAACTATTTCCAGAAAGAAGGCTTCATCTTCAAGACTTACGAGGGGAAGATGATCCAGACCGGCTACAGTTCGAAGAACAGTAATGCGACTATACAGAGCAATGAGTTCAAGTTCTCTGTTGATGAGGAAAGAATAGCCAAACAGATAGAGTCTGTCAGCACCTCGCAGATTAAACTGCATTGGCATCGCTATTTGGGCACATTGCCATGGCGCGGAAAGAGCGAAAACGTAGTTGATTCGATTATTTCAGTCAGACCGACTGTTTCATCTCACAAGGACGATATACTCAGTTTACCTATTGATTAAATATACATCTATATGTTAAACAATCCGCAATGGAACTTCGTCCAAATCTATGAACGGAGTTTACGTGATAATTGGAATCTGGAAGCTGTTTCCGACTACGGCACATCCAAAGTGCTGACATACGGACAGTTAGCGGAACAGATAGTGACTTTGCACCAACTTTATAAAATATGCGGTATAAATAAAGGAGACCGCATAGCCGTGATGGGCAGGAACAATGTCAACTGGGTGTCGGTTTATTTGGCAACGATACTTTATGGTGCAACGATAGTGCCTATCTTACAAGACTTTAAATCTAATGATGCACTGCATATCATCAATCACTCGGAGGCCAAATTGCTGTTTGTAGGAGAGTTGATATGGGAGGGATTGGATTTAGAGCAGATGATAGAGATAGATGCCGTATTCTCAATTACAGATTTTAAGTTACTTGCCACGCGATTAGTCGGTTCGGGGTCGCACAAGAAGGATTTCGCATGGGAGGCGGCACAAGACATGTTTCACAAGAAGTATCCCAAAGGTTTGCGTCAGGAGGACGTACACTTTGAACATCGTGATAACAGCGAGACAGCTTCCATCAACTATACGAGCGGTACAACAGGGTTCAGCAAAGGTGTGCTGACTTCTTGTAACGCATTGGCAGGCAATGTGAAATTAAGTTTTGACAGTGGTCTTGTTTTTCCTGGTTGCAGGCACGTTGCCTTTCTGCCGTTGGCTCACGCCTACGGTTGTGCCTTTGACCTGTTGGCATGTCTTGCAGCCGGCGGGCATACGCACTTGATAGGCAGAACACCTTCCCCTAAAGTACTGCTTCAGGCATTTGCGGAGGTAAAGCCGACTGTCGTATTGTCTGTGCCTTTGATATTAGAAAAAATTTACAAGAAACTGATTGTGCCGCAGATATCCAAAGGACCCGTTAGTTGGGTGTTGCGTGTGCCATTCGTTGATGAGGTTATCTACAAGAGAATACGAGAGACTTTAGTTGAGGCTTTCGGTGGGTGTTTCAGAGAAGTGATCATAGGTGGCGCACCGCTTAATCCGGAAGTAGAGATGTTCCTGCATAAGATAAAGTTTCCTTTATCAGTCGGTTATGGTATGACCGAATGTGCGCCACTGATAGCTTATACACCTGCTGCCGATTTCCGTCCATTGTCTTGCGGACAAGCCATACAGGGATTGATGCAAGCAAGAATCAGCAATCCTGATTCGGAGGGTGTAGGAGAGATTGAGGTATGGGGCGAAAACGTGATGTCAGGCTACTATAAGAACAAAGATGCTACCAATCAGGTCTTTACAGAAGACGGCTGGCTCAAAACAGGCGATTTGGGAGTGATTGACAAAGACGGGTTTATATTCATCAAAGGGCGCAACAAGACAATGATGCTTGGTCCGTCGGGACAGAACATCTACCCTGAAGAGATAGAAGCCAAACTCAACAATATGCCTTTTGTGTTGGAATCGTTGGTCATACAGCATGAAGGCAAATTGGTGGCTTTGGTATGTCCGAATTTTGAGGAGATAGACGGCGAAGGACTTAACCGTCAGCAAGTGAACGAGCAGATGGAGGCCAACCGCGTTGCCGTCAATGAACAATTAGCTAATTATGAGCAGATAGCAAACATCAAACTCTATCCTCACGAGTTTGAAAAGACACCCAAAAAGTCCATTAAACGTTTCCTTTATACTTCAGTAGCCGAATGATGAATCTGTGTATCGATCAGGGCAATTCGCGAGTAAAAGTGGCATTGTTCAAAGAAGACGGGCGGTTAGTTAAGAGTTTCATATACAAGTCGTTCATTTCTTCGGATGTGGAAAAGCTGTTCTCTCTATACCCGATAGAGGAGAGCATCGTGTCTTCGGTGGTCAATATAGAACCATCAGTGGTCAATGCTCTTCATCGTCTTTCCAAACGATTTGTTCTGTTTGACCACCATACGCCTATTCCAATAGTGAACGACTACGAAACGCCTCATACGTTGGGTCTGGACCGTCTTGCCGCCGCTGTCGGTGCTGCGGCTCTTTGTCCAGGGGAAGACATCCTGATTATTGATGCTGGTTCCGCCATCACCTACGATGTGCTGACGCGTGACGGACACTACCACGGCGGGAACATAGCCCCAGGCATCAAAGTAAGGTTGACATCCCTTCATCGGCTGAGCAAGAAACTGCCTGCCGTTGAGGTGGACGAGAACGTGCTGATTCCGTTGATAGGCAAGAACACACATGATGCGATAGCCGCCGGAGTGGTGAGGGGTGTCGCTTTTGAGGTGAAAGGCTACATCCGCGCCCTGCAAGCCGATGAGAAGAAAGGCGAGAGGCTCGAAGTGTACCTGACAGGCGGCAACGCGCCGTTCATCCTCAACCATGTCAAAGAGCCGATGCACTACGAGAAGAACCTTGTGCTAATCGGACTGAACACCATATTGCAATACAAACAACCCTGATTATGATACTGATAGCAGATTCGGGTTCAACGAAGACCCATTGGACGCTAATGACGGCTTCGGGCAAGAGCCAGGACTATTCGACAGACGGCATCAACCCGTTCTTTTTGAGCGTAGAACAAGTAGAGAACATCCTTGAGTACCAGTTGCTTCCGCAACTGAGCAAACAACTGTGGGCAGGGACGGTAACACGTATTTTCTTCTACGGGGCAGGCTGCACACCGGAGAAGAGTAAGGTTGTGTCCGACGCATTGACGCACTGCGGATTGGCCATGTCGGGTAACTTCCGTGTGGATGTCCAGTCGGATATAGTGGGTGCCGCCCGCGGTCTGCTGCAACGCGAACAGGGTATAGCTTGCATCCTCGGAACAGGCAGCAACAGTGCGCTGTATGACGGCAACACCATAGTGAGGCAAGTGCCTGCGCTCGGGTTCATCCTCGGCGACGAAGGCAGCGGGTCGGTACTCGGTAGGCAACTTGTTTCGGACATACTGAAGAACCAACTGCCGAAAGACCTGCAGGACGCGTTCTTCGGGCAATACCAACTGACCCAGGCGGATATTATTGAGCGCGTGTATCGTCAGCCCCTGCCCAACCGGTTCCTCGCATCCTTCAGCCATTTCTGCTACGACCACAAAGACCATCCTGCCATACAGGAGCTGCTTTACCGGCATTTCAGTCTGTTCGTCACGCGCATACTGCTCCAGTACTATACCAGCGAAGAGGAAAAAGCCGATATGCCGGTGGGCTTTGTAGGATCTATCGCATACTTCTACAAAGACATACTGAATCAAGTTCTTACCGATTATCATCTCCGTCTTGGTAAGATTCTGCAAGACCCGATAGAAGGACTCAAACAGTACCACTCGGCAGACCTGGAACCGACTATGTAAGCACTGATGCATATACAGGAGAACATATCGCTGCTGCCATACAACACATTCCGTATGGATGTACGTGCAAGGTACAGGGCGGAGTATTCGTCTGTGGACGAACTCAAAGGCCTGCTCCGGCAGTATGCGGACATACCCAGACTCTTTGTGGGACAAGGCAGCAACCTGCTTTTCACCAAAGATTTTGACGGGATTGTGTTACATTCGGCGATGGCGCGGGCAAGAGCCGTCAGGGAGACAGCCGACGAGGTCTATATAGAGGCGCAGAGCGGACTGGTAATGGACTCTCTGATAGAGCAGCTATGCGATATGAACCTGTATGGGATGGAGAACCTGAGCCATATACCGGGGGAGGTCGGAGCCGCTGCCGTGCAGAACGTAGGTGCATACGGAGTGGAAGCCAAGGATGTTATCAGCGAGGTGCAAGCCCTTGATATTGCCACTCACAGTCTTTGCACGCTCACCAATGCCGACTGCCGATTCGGCTACCGCAACAGCATATTCAAGAACGAAGCGGCAAACAGGTATGTCATCACTTCCGTCACGTTCCGGCTGTCCAAGCAAGCCGTTTACCACCTTGACTACGGTCATCTGCGCGATGCGCTGACAGCCAGTCCGGCCCCTTCTGATATACGGGAGGCGGTTATCCGTATCCGTCAGAGCAAACTGCCCGAGGTCAGTCAGACAGGCTCGGCAGGGTCGTTCTTCAAGAACCCCGTCGTCCCGCAAGAGGTGTTTGACAGGCTCCGTTCCCTGTATCCTTCCATACCTTCTTATGCGCAGGCGGACGGTATCAAGATACCCGCCGCATGGCTCATTGAGCAGACCGGCTGCAAAGACCTCGTTGTGGGCGGTGCAGGAGTATGGCAGAACCAGCCGTTAGTCATCATCAATAAGGGCAACGCCACACCCGATGACGTGATGGCATTGGCGAAGATGATCCAAGACCGCGTGAAAGAGCGTTTCGGCATAGCCCTCCAAAAAGAGGTTATTTATATCTAACAACCTGATTGTTATGGCAAGTTTCATCGTTGAAGGCGGGCATCGCCTGCAAGGCATCATCACACCGGCGGGAGCCAAGAACGAGGCGCTGCAAGTCCTTTGCGCCGCGCTGCTCACAAGAGAAGAAGTCGTTATTGACAACCTCCCTGACATACTGGATGTCAACAACCTGCTCGCCCTGCTGCAGGCGATGGGGGCAAGTGTCCGTAAAGAGGGCAGGCAATGCGCTATACAGGCGGAAACCATCGACACCGCCTATCTTGACAGCAAGGAGTTCCTCTCCAGTTGCAACCGGCTGCGCGGTTCGGTGATGCTCATCGGCCCGCTGCTGGCAAGGCTGGGCAGGGTGACATACTCCAAACCCGGAGGGGACAAGATAGGCCGCCGCAGGCTTGACACGCACTTCCAGGGGCTTCTCGCACTCGGTGTTACTTACAAGTATGATGCGGAACTGCAGACCTACGTCTTCACCTCTCCTGGCGGGCTGCGGGGGACGTATATGCTTCTTGAAGAGGCATCGGTGACAGGTACCGCCAATATCGTTATGGCCGCTGTTCTCGCCAAAGGCACGACCACCATCTACAACGCCGCCTGCGAGCCGTATATCCAGCAACTATGCCGGATGCTGTGCCGTATGGGGGCAGACATATCGGGCATAGGCAGCAACATGCTCACCGTCAACGGCGTGGAGCGGCTGCACGGTGTCCGTCACACGCTCCTTCCCGATATGATTGAGGTGGGTTCGTTCATCGGTATGGCCGCCATCACGGGGTCGGAACTGACGATTCAGAACGTCTCCATACCCAATCTCGGCATTATCCCCGCCACTTTCCGCCGCTTAGGCATCCGTATCGAGCAGCGGGGCGACGACCTTTATATCCCGCAGCAAGAGCATTACCGCGTCGAGTCATTCCTTGACGGCAGTATACTCAACATAGCCGACGCGCCGTGGCCCGGACTGACCCCCGACCTGCTGAGTGTCATCCTGGTGGTCGCCACGCAGGCGGAAGGCAGCGTGCTCATCCATCAGAAGATGTTTGAGAGCCGTCTTTTCTTTGTGGACAAACTGATTGACATGGGGGCGCAGATTATCCTGTGCGACCCGCACAGAGCGGTGGTTATCGGTCACGACCGCCAGATGCGGCTGCGGCCCAACAACATGTCTTCACCCGACATACGCGCAGGCATAGCGATGCTGATTGCGGCCATGTCCGCCGACGGTGTGTCCCGCATTGACCACATCGACCAGATTGACCGAGGGTACGAGCGCATCGACCTGCGTCTCAACGCCCTCGGCGCGCATATCCGGCGGGAGGAGTGATTTTATTCGGCTTGGAGTGACAGCCGGTAGCAGTTGCGGCAGAGCGGTTCGTAGGTCTCTGTCTCGCCGAGCAGCACGCGTCTGTCGTTCTGCACGAGGCGGTGGCTGACCCAGGCGAGGTCGCCGCAGCGGACGCAGATGGCGTGGGTCTTATAGACATCCTCTGCTACCGCCATCAGAGCCGGCATCGGTCCGAACGGCTCACCCTTGTAATCCATATCCAGTCCGGCGCAGATGACGCGGATGCCCCGCTCCGCCAGCTGCGTGCACACGTCCACGATGCCGGGGTCGAAGAACTGCGCCTCGTCTATTCCCACCACGTCTATGTCATCCGCCAGAAGGAGTATGTTCTGGCTGGAATCGACGGGGGTGGACGGGATGGCGTTGTGGTCGTGGCTGACCACGTCCTGCTCGCTGTAGCGCACATCGATGGCGGGCTTGAAGATCTCCACTTTCTGACGTGCGAACTGCGCGCGTTTCATACGGCGGATGAGTTCCTCGGTCTTGCCGGAGAACATGCTTCCGCAAACAACTTCGATGCTGCCCCGCCTGCGGACGGGTCCCTGTGTGTCTCTTTCGTTGAACATGTTGCAAAGGTACTACGTTTTTTTCAGTTATGTGAGTGTATTGAACAAAAAAGTGCTTTTTTTATTCAGTACAGCATATTTGTTGCATAATTATTTTTTACTTCTGCTGGGATAGAGGGTGCGGATAAGTTCATCATAATTGGATTGGAAAGTGAACACATCCCGCAGGGATGGATAGTTCTGCGGGTCTTGACAATAAGCATGGGCATACAGCAGGAAAGCCAAACGGTTGTCATCAAACGAGAAGAGAGATGCCACTTGTGCCATATCGTCCGTGCAGAAATGACCTAAGGTAACTGCCAGTTTGGCAACCTCCAGTTTCTTGTCATCCATCGATTGTTGGCTTATTACCTGCAGCGTCATCGATAACTGCTCCGATGTGGCGCAAACAATATGCCGTTCCGGACCATGACCATGTCCACGTTTGGGCTCGTGATGACGCGGAGGCTGTGCCATCATTCCGATAGCCATCATTACTGCCGTAAGGAGTAAAAAGAATTTTCTCATACTATATCAATATTAGTTTTTGTTGTTCGTTCAATTGGCGCGCAACCTGTCGTCAGTTGCGACTGACGAATCTTGTGAATACTCAACAATCGCGATTGTCGCTTGTGATTATATATCAGACATTACTCAGTATTTTTAGCCTTGGGTCACGATTACCTCCCAATGGCCTTCCTTGCGGCTTCCAACCCGGCGGATAAGACCATGCTTTTTCAAAGCGGCAAGGTCATACTCTACAGTCCTTTCAGAAACAGAAGTCTTTTCCGAAATCTTTTCC
>JAIKXR010000085.1 GCA_024683975.1 Paludibacteraceae bacterium | reverse complement strand
TTCACTGCCACTCCCAGTTTCTGCTCTTCATCGATGACTAACAGCCCGAGGTCGTGCCACTCCACCTGCTTGCCCACTATCTTGTGAGTGCCTATCAGTATGTCTATACTGCCAGCTTTCAGCCTGTCTAATATGTCTTTAGTTTCTTTGGCGTTCTTGCCTCTTGACAGATACTCCACCGTAACGGGAAAATCTTTCATCCGCTCCTTGAACGAATTATAGTGCTGCAATGCCAAAACCGTTGTCGGCACCAGTACCGCTGTCTGTTTGCCGTCCGTCGCTGCCTTGAAAGCCGCCCTCATTGCCACCTCCGTCTTGCCGAAACCCACATCGCCGCATATCAGCCTGTCCATCGGCATCGGACTCTCCATATCGCGCTTGACATCCTGAGTCGCTTTCGCCTGGTCGGGTGTGTCCTCATACAGGAACGACGCCTCCAACTCATGTTGCATATATCCGTCAGGCATATAGGCAAAACCCTTCTCCTGCTTGCGCTGGGCATACAGACGTATCAAATCGCGGGCTATGTCTTTGACTTTGTCTTTTGTTCTCTCGCGAAGCCTCTCCCATGCGCCCGAACCGAGTTTGCTGATAGTCGGAGCAGTACCCTCCCTGCCCTTGTACTTGCTCAGCCTGTGCAGGTTGTGTATGCTCACAAACAGCGTGTCACCATCCCTGTATACAATCTTCAGCATCTCCTGACGCTTGCCGTTAACCATAGTCGTCACCAACCCGCCAAACTGACCTATGCCGTGGTCCGTGTGCACCACATAATCACCCGGACGCAACTCGTTCAGCTCGCGAAGTGTCATCACAGCCTTGCCTCTGCGGGGATTGTCATGACGCATCGACACCCTGTGGTATCGCTCAAAAATCTCATGGTCCGTATAGCACGCCATCTTCGCGTCCTTATCCACCCAACCGGCATGCAACGTATGGTCAACAGGTGTAAAGAAAAGCGGTGAACCGCCGTTAAGCTCATAATCGCCGTCCAAAACAGACTGCAGACGGTCTGTCTGCTTCTTCTGGTCCGCCAATATATACACATTGTACCCGCTCTCCGATTTAGCCCGCAGGTCGTCAATCAACAGCGAAAAATTCTTATGGAACAGCGGTTGCGGCTCCGTATGCAAGGCAAGCGTCTGACGTACATCGGGGAAGGTGCTCTGCTGACGCATCTCTATCGTGTCGCTTCCTCTCAATAAAACAAACAACATACTGTCCGCCATATTGGTCCAGTCGTCCGACACCCACAACAAGTCACGCCTGTCCTTCAGGTAAGTCTCTATCCCCGTTTCCGGGTCATCCTCCGCATGTCTGCCCACTACACTGATTTCCTGTACCCTCTCCCTGCTCAGTTGGGTCTCTATGTCAAAAGTCCTGACCGAATCAATCGTATTGCCGAAGAAATCAAGTCTGTAAGGCTCCTCGTTGCTGTAACTGTATATGTCCACTATTCCGCCACGCACCGCAAACTGACCGGGCTCATACACAAAGTCCACACGCTCCATTCCCATCATCAGCAGCATCTCCGTCAAATCGCTCTCGGACATATCCTCGTCCTGCCTTAACCTTATCTGACCGTTCTGCAACGAATTCAGACTCGGCACGCTCTCATCCAATGCCGCCGGATAAGTCACTATCATACAAGGCGACTCACCCGTCAACCCGCTGAGCGATTTCGTCCGCTCTACAACCATCGCCTCATCAACACGCTGACGATGACGGGCACACGGGAAATAATACACCTGCACAACACCCGACAGCACCTGCAAATCCGAATACATGTATTGCGCCTCGTCCTCATTCTTCATCACCACTATCAGCTTGCGCGTCTGCCCATTGCCTCCAAAATGCCGCATCATAGCATGCAAAAAGACAGCCCGCAACGATGCGTTCACACCGCTCAACAGGTAGTGCGATGCCTGGGCTGAAAAATCAAACATCGGAATCCGAGCCGACAACTCTGTGTAAAACTCACTTATCGACATAACTACTAATCAAGCAAACTCTATACTTCACTCAGCTCTCGACATTCAACTCTAAACTGAAAAAAACGCGCAAAAGTAATATTTTTGGCAAAAAAATACAAAAATTTATTCCTGCTATTGCACACTCACTATTTTCACACTACTTTTGCGGCGTATTTCAATACCATTGCCGCGGTGGTGGAATCGGTAGACACGAAGGACTTTAACTAAACATTTTTGTTTTTATGAGCAAACAAAAATGGACAGATCAGGATTTTGCAAATGCTGTACGCGAGAGTTTCTCATATGCACAAGTGATTAAGAAATTACATCTGCGCGTTGCCGGAAGCAATTACGACACAGTCAAACGCAAAATTCAAGAGTTACACCTCGACATTTCTCACATGACCGGACAAGGGTGGAACAAAGGAGAAAGGCATAGACCACTCCAAACACCTTGACCGCTTGATGAGATTTTAGTGGAACATTCCACATTTATCAATGCTAATCACCTGCGAGAACGATTGTTACGCGAAGGAATAAAGCAAAGAAAATGCGAATGTTGCGGATTGACAGAATGGCTGGGACAACCTATCGCATTGGAACTACACCACATCAATGCCATAAGGAATGACCAACGGTTGGAAAATATTCAACTCTTGTGTCCAAATTGTCACGCTATGACTGAAAATTATCGAGGGAAAAACAAAGGTAAAGAGTGCTCAAGTCGAAAGACTTGAAGTAGAAGTGGGCTAATTCGGCGAATGGGGCAGCCTTCAAATGCTCAGAACGCCGAGCTAAGTGGTCAAAAGACCTAAATGTGTAGAGACTATATACCCACGACCTAAGTCACAACGATATGGTCAAGACATAGTCCAAGCATACGCTGATTGATCGAAAGCGAATGTATGAAAATCCTTTGGCCAGTGATGGCTGTGCGGGTTCAAGTCCCGCCCGCGGTACCAAAAACAAAAAACACATTCCTTGTGGCGTGAAAAACATACGCACCACATATCCCTTTCTCATTCTGCTCCTCTCTTTGATTTACAACAATCCGCTTATGGCGCAAATCAACGGCGGCGGGAGCAGCGTTTTTCATTTCCTTTCCCTACCCGTTTCTTCACGACTGAACGCTCTCGGAGGCGACAACGTCTCTATCCAAGACGATGAACTCACTATGGCGATGGCTAACCCCGCACTGCTCAACAGCCAAAGCCATAAGCAACTCAGCCTCAACTACGCATATTTCTACCGGCAGACAATGAATGGATGCGCTATGTATGCGCACTCCATTAATGATGTCAACCATCTTGCTGCCGGAATACACTACCTTGACTATGGTAAAATGAAATATGCCGACGAACTCGGCAATCTGACCGGAGGAACCTTTTCCGCACGAGACGTACTCATCGACCTGATATACTCCAGACAGTTAGGACCGTACTTCACACTCGGCGCGGGTCTCAAACCTATTATGTCGTTCTACGAGAGTTACAACTCTTTCGCTCTCGCAGCTGACATCGGCGCGCACTACCATACACCCGACTCGCTCTTCCAACTCGGACTCACGCTGCGCAACATCGGATGGCAACTCAAAGGCTTCTACTCCGAAGAAGGCGGACAAATGCGCGAACAACTGCCGCTTAACCTTGAACTCGGATTCAGTTACCGCTTCCGGCACGCACCCGTACGCATAGGTATGACAGCGCACAACCTGCAACGATGGGACCTTAGCTACCAACTCACCAACCAGCCATCCGACACAAAAACTACCGTCCAATGGTACGATATGCTCTTCCGGCACACCATCTTCTTTATTGACATCGTACCCAAAAGCGACAAGTTCTACCTCACCGTCAGTTATAACCACCGCCGCAGAGCCGAGTTCCAGCTCAAAGACCAACGCAGCCTCGCAGGACTCGCCATAGGCGCAGGACTCAAAATAAAAATGGTCAGATTAGGCTTCGCCTTCTCCCAATACACCAAGTCCAACTATACCTACCAAGCCTCCATCGGGCTTGACATCAACCAGTTCAAATGAAAAAAATCATCGTTGCCATCGACGGATTCTCTTCCTGCGGCAAATCAACCATAGCCAGACAACTGGCTGCCTATGCCTCGTATCGCTATATAGACACAGGTGCCATGTACCGCGCTGTCGGTCTCTATGCCATAAGGCATAATCTCACTTCGGACAATGACATCATAGCCGCTCTGCCGGACATTCATATTGACTTCGCCCCGCAGACCAACGGCACGCAGCACACACTGCTCAACGGAGAGGACGTGGAAACGCAGATACGCACCCTTGACGCGGGCAACCGCGCATCACAAGTGTCGCAGATACGGGAAGTCAGACAATTTCTCGTGGAACAGCAGCAGGCGATGGGCAAAGACAAAGGTATCGTCATGGACGGCAGAGACATAGGTACTGTCGTCTTTCCGCAAGCCGGACTCAAACTTTTCCTCACAGCCTCACCACAAGTGCGCGCACAACGGCGTTACAAGGAACTGCAAGACAAAAATCCCGACACACACATCGACTACAACGAGGTGCTGCGCGATGTTAACGAACGCGACTATCGTGACTCACACCGTACCGAAAGCCCGCTCCGGCAGGCAGACGACGCTGTGGTGGTGGACAACTCTTACATGACCCGCGAGCAGCAGTTTGAACTTATCTGTAAGATCTTTAACGAGCGCGTATCTCAATCGTGACCATCTCCATCGACCCACATAGCGGATTCTGTTTCGGCGTGACACGCGCCATCGGACAGGCTGAGAAAGAACTCGCCACTGCCCCACTCTTCTGTCTCGGCGACATAGTGCACAACGGACAGGAGGTCGAGCGACTCGAGCAAAAAGGCTTACAGACAATTGATTATGAGACTCTGCGGGAACTACGACAAGGACGCGTACTGTTCCGTGCACACGGAGAACCGCCATCCACATATAACATAGCACGCAATAACGAACTCGAAATAATAGATGCCACCTGCCCCGTCGTCAAGCGGCTGCAGGAACGTATCCGCGACACATATAACAACCATCCCGACGCACAAACAGTCATCTTCGGAAAAGCAGGACACGCCGAAGTCATCGGACTCATCGGACAAACCAACAACACCGCCATCGTCATCGAATCGCCCGATGACCTTGACCGTATTGACTACCGGCGGCCCATATATCTCTTTTCACAAACCACCAAATCCGTCGGACAGTTCCAACAAATAGTGGAAGAGATAACCCGCAGGCGCAACCTGCTCTTCGGACTTCCTTCCGCTGGACTTCAGCAACCGGCAAACTCTCAAACACAGACTTCAGAACACGCAGACACCTCTTCTCTGCCGCCGTTTGAGTGGCACAACACCATCTGCCGCAGCGTGTCCAACCGCGTGGAAGAAATAAAGGCTTTCGCCCGCGAGCAGGATCTTGTATATTTCGTAGGAGGTGAAAAATCCTCCAATGCCAAAGTCCTCTACGCCCACTGCAAGGAAGCCAACCCGAATACCGTATTCCTGTCTTCGCCTGAAGAAATAACATCCCTGCCGGACAAGTCTTCACTCGCCGCGACACGGAAGATTACCGATAAACAGGACACGCGGAAAGACTACAGGATAGGCATCTGCGGAGCCACCTCTACCCCGCGCTGGCTGATGCTCGCCGTCCGCGACCGTCTCGCCGACAAAATCTCTGCCTGGTGATACTGCTACTTTGTGCAATTTATATGATGACATATAGTTTTTTATTGTAAATATGTCGCTTTTAGTTGCGTATATCCCGAAAAAGGCGTTTTTTTGCGGTTGAAAACGGAAATACAGCAAAAATATGACAGAGACATCCGCATTTGAGACCTTGATACAGTCGGTCAACATGTCCGGCGTTTCCGTGACAAAGGAAAAACACGGCTTCACAGTTCTTGACAAGGACATAGTCTTTCCGCATCTCATCTTCACCCTTTGTACGAACGGAAGCGCCCGTGCGAAATACGACCTGCAGGAAATGACGCAGCACAAGAACGAGCTGGGTATCATCATGCCCGGTCACATCATGCACCCGATTGACTGCACAGACGACTACACCTTTACCAGTCTCGCCATCTCGGCTGACATGCTGGAAAGTCTCAAACTGCAGATTTTCAGTCACGACTACGAGAAATTCCACTACACGCCGCTCTTCCAGCTGACGGAAGAGCAGGCGCAACGTATGCTTGCCATAACCGACTTGGTAGCCGTCGTTGCGGAACACGACGATAAAGACCTGACCCTGCGCCGCCAGTTGCTGCTCGCGCAGCTCACCGTCTGCTACGAGTTCCTCAGCTACTACCGCCGCGAGATAGACAGACAATGGACGGAAAGCCGCTACGCCTCGCTGTTCAACCGTTTCCGGTCGCTGGTGGCGGAGCATTACAAAGAGTCACGGGAAGTCCAGTACTACGCCGGTCGGCTGAACCTCACACCGAAGCATTTCACCAAGGTCATCCGTTCGGTGGCGAACGACATGTCACCCGCCAGATGGATTGACGAATATGTCACCACACAGGCCAAACGGCTCATCAAGACACAACCCAACAGAACCATACAGCAGATTTCATACGAACTTGGTTTCAACGAACCGACACTGTTCCACCACTACTTCCGGCGTGTCACAGGCATGACCCCCGCCGCCTTCAGACAAAGTCTCAAGGACGAGAAGCGGAAGTCATGCCCTGATTGAGTAGGTTTGCCAAGTTACCATAATATTGTCAGAAGTCTCAGACACCGTCATAATAGTCAGTGTTTTCTTCCGTTTGAGCGTAATACGCCTGCCTATCCTCCATTGACATATCGGCGGTATGGGTGCGCATAAACTTCAGTCTTTCCCAGTAACGCTCTTTGGCGCGCTTTTCCTCATCAAAAGCACCCGTCATACCCGTGCCTGTGTACTCGAACTCTCGGGCGTTCTTGATATGTAGCGACTTGGCCACCTCCATCACATCCTGGTTTGCACCCATAAACGCGAACGTCCAGCCTTTCTTCTGAAGCCGTTCCACAAGGTCGTAAATCATCTTGCCGCTGTATTCATGCGACGAGTTCTCATATCCGTCGGTGATAACGGTGACAAGACCGACAGCATCCGCATACTTGTCCGTCTCTTTCTCAAGGCGCGTCAAGGCGTACCCCATCGCATCATAAAGGGCTGTCATGCCGCCCGGACGGTACTCACCGGCGATGTCCTTGGTTTTGCTTATGGGGGTGTTCTCGTAGATGTATTTCATCTCACCCGTGCTGAAAGGCAGAAGGGAGATGGTCTGGATGAGTTCGGGATGGTCTTCCTGCGCTTTGCGGATGCCTGAAAGCACTTCGTTACAGCCGCTCCGCGCCTCGTTCTCTATAACTGCCATACTGCCGCTCTCGTCAAGAACGATAAGGTTGAAAACGTGGGTCTTGCCGTCGTTGATACGCTCGGCTTCGTTTGTCTGATGTTGTTTTTTGAAATTTTTGAATAACATAACGGTGAAGAATTAAAGGTTAGTAATTAATGTTGTCAGAATTCCTGGGAGTTGGAGCCGTCCTCTTTCATCTTGCCGTACCCGAAAAGATTGAAAGAGAAAAGTTTTCCCGGCCGGTGTCCCGTATAAACGGGTTTGGTCTGCTCCTCCCGGACCACACCGGAGGCAATCATTTTCTTGCGGAAATTGCCCCGGTCGAATGTCACGCCGAGAATACGCTCGTAGAGACGCTGGAGCTGCGGCATGGTGAAGTGTTCCGCCAGCAACTTGAAGGCCACAGGCTGGTGGTGGATGTCCCGTTTGAGAGCCTGCCGGGCCTCCTTGAGGATATCGTTGTGGTCGAAAGCAAGGTGCGGCAGGCTGTCAATGTCGAACCACCTGGCGTCACTGGCGTCATCGCCGCCTTTGACCGCCTCTTTCCTGACGAGGGCATAGAAGGCGATGGTTATCACTCTGCCGCGCGGGTCGCGGTTCACGGCGGAGAACA
This sequence comes from Paludibacteraceae bacterium, assembly GCA_024683975.1. Classification (GTDB taxonomy): domain Bacteria; phylum Bacteroidota; class Bacteroidia; order Bacteroidales; family Paludibacteraceae; genus Colicola. The sequence continues at coordinate 760 of JAIKXR010000085.1, read as the reverse complement.
CGCCGAACTGCTCCAGCATCTCCGGTTCGATGGATGTCTCCTCGCGCAGTTCGCGGAACGCGCATTCCTCCACCGACTCATCCATACGTAAGAAGCCGCCGGGCAACGCCCAATGCCCCTTGTAAGGCTCAACGCCGCGCTCAATGAGCAGCACCTGCAGTTGCGTGCCGTCGAAACCGAAAATGACGCAGTCGGTCGTCACGGCGGCACGGGGATAGTCGTAAGCATACCCCTCGGCTGTCTTGATGTAATCCTGTTTGTTCATAATTTTATTTTGCTTGTTTATAACGTATTTTGTTTGTTTTATTGCGTAATCCCGCTTGCACACAGATAACCCTTCGTATGTTATTTGTGTAAATTTTACGCAAAGATACGGCGTTTTTTTATACCACCAAAACTTTTTGAGTATTTTTTACTCTTTTTTGCATTTTTTCTGAAATTCCGACCCCGTCAGCAAAAAAGTGAAGGGGCAGCCCTGCGGCTGCCACTTCACTTCTATCAGAGTCTTCAGAGTTTTAACTATCAATTGAGAATCTCAACTCTCAACTAATTGACTTTCTGTCCCTGTGCGTTGTAGATAACGCCATCGCGCTCGATGTACATAACGCCGTTCTCCATGTACTTGCGGACGCTCTCTACAGGCTGCAAACCGTCGCTCGTAACCTCCAAAGCACCCATGTCCTCGCCGTCAACCACTATGCGTATCTGACTGATGTTCAAGTTCTCAGTACTGTAGAATATGGCGCGATACGCACGGATG
>JAIKXR010000039.1 GCA_024683975.1 Paludibacteraceae bacterium | reverse complement strand
CTTGGTGACGTGCAGCAGGCTGTAGGGGTTACCCTCGCATTCTTTGCGAGCTTCTTCAGTATTCAGAACATCATAGGGGCGGGAAGCCAGTTTCTCAACGATGTCCACAGGAGGGCGGAAGCCCTTAAACGGTTTGATAATGCTCATATTTGTGTCTTTTTAATTGTTGAGTTATAATATCTTCATTGCTTCGTCCAATCTCATGATTTTATGTGAAGGTCTTTGTGGCGCAAATCTTCGAGACGTTCTTGGTCGAGCACGCCCTCATCCCACAAACGGTCGGACTCAGCGTCGAGACGGCCTTGGAAGTAACGCATCAGCACATCCTTGATTTCCAAAGCACGACTTTCGCTCTTGTCAAACGAAAAGAGCTTTAGCAGATGCATCTGCGTTGGCGTTATTTGCGTTGCGTTCATCATAATTATACACTTTATTTCACGGTGCAAAGATACTAACTTTTCTTGATATGGGGAAAAAATATTTTTCTATATCAGAGAAATTTCGTAATTTTGCAGCCGAAATGAAACGGAATAATAACGAAAACAAATGCCAATGAAACATAGCGCATAGTTTTGTATGCACATCATAGAATAGAAAAAGCGAAGTAGCTTATCTGGATGTTTTGAAACTTGGACACTTTCAATCCCCATTCCCAGAATAATGCGACGGCGCTCCCGCTGTTAAGCGTGGGCTTATACGTTGTAATTGGGAATGGAAGGTTGTCCAAGACCGCAAAACATCCGATGAAGACGAAAAGGTTCCACGCTCTTTTTATGTGCATTCTTCATCGGAACTATAATAACATGTTATTAAATCAAAACCGACGTGCCGATGGTTTATAACGGGCAAAAAAGAAAATGAAAAAAAGAAAAATCAATGCAATTATTTGCGCGTTTGTAATGCTTATCTCCTCATCTCTCATTGTGTCTTGTGACAATTTGAGTAACATGAGTACGGAAGACGCATATAACATTGGTTATGGCGCAGGTTCTCTTATTCGCGTGATGTCTGGCAATTAGTCATTTCAAAATGAAAGCATTGCATATACTGGCAATTATTACCGTCATCATTCTGCTGTCATCGTGTTCTACGGTGGAAACAATAGATATGGTGCTTGTCAAAGGTGGAAGCTTTTATATGGGTTCTGCCGATATAGATGCAGATCCTGACGAGCGAGAAATTCGGCTTGTAACTGTAGAAGACTTTTACATTGGTAAGTATGAAGTAACCCAAGCCCAATGGGTATCCATTATGAAGAAAAACCCGTCTATTTTCAGAAATGAGGACTCTCCTGTTGAATGTGTCTCATGGGATGACGCACAGCTTTTTGTAGATCGTCTAAACAAGAAGACAGGTCGGCACTATCGGCTTCCGACAATGGAAGAATGGGAATATGCTGCACTTGGAGGAATTTATTCAAAAAGTAACCGATATTCCGGAAGTGATAACCTAATCAATATTGCTTGGATGATAGACAATTCGTCGGAAACGACTCATCGTGTAGGTCTTTTGCAGGCAAACGCCCTTGGGTTATATGATATGACGGGAAATGTTCACGAATGGTGCATCAATAAATACGACAGCAACTACTATGTCCTAGATACAATAATGAATAAAGAATTTGATATTGAAGACATAAGAGTGTACAAGGGCGGGAGTTGGGCCAGCTATGCAAAGCATTGCCGAATATCAAACATCAATTACAATTCACGCGATATGAGGAACTTCACCATAGGACTTCGTCTCGCTGAAGACGCAAAAAATAAAAACAATTAAAACACAAAACCGACGTGCCGATGGGATATAACAGGCAACAAATTAGAATGAAGAAAATGTTTTTCACGCTACTCTTGGTGGCGGGTATTGGCGTATGTACTCATGCACAACAAAGCCCTCTCGAAATGACTGATGAACAAAACAACTATTTTGTTGAACTCACTGGGGACAATTGCTCTTTTGAAGTGACTGATGCAATCCCGAGCATAAGTGGGACAAAAGTAACAATCACTGTTACTGTTCAGGCAACTTTTACACCTTCAGAAAGGGGCCATTATAAGGTTGTTATAAAACCTCAAGGTCAATTACGCAACATACTCGACTCACAACAAAAGTCAGTTACAATGTACTATGATGGTTCGAGATGGAATCCCAAAAGAGAAACCGTAAACTTTTATTGTTCCGTTGAAGACAACACATATAATCAGTGCAACTCAAATAGTTTCATTGTTTCTTCGTGTTTCAAAGATTAATCTATTTCAACCATTGGTTTTGCCATTTGCAATAAATGGTGACAACATCAGCCCCGCACGGACACTCCCTGCGGGGTTTCATTTTATCGCGAACCGTCCCACATCGCCTGTCTCGCGGAGCTGGCGGCGGCGCTCGGTGGGCGAGAGGTTGAACTCGCACTTAATTGATGTACCTTTACACCGCGGCTGATGTGCATTTACGTCGCACCCTGATGTAAAGGCACGTCAAGTTTGATGTAAAGGCACATGGCATGCCAATGTAAAGGCACATCACGAAGATGCAGAAACCCCACACTGCGCCTGACGGCTTAGTGTGGGGTTTTTAAGATTACGTCTCTTCAAGACAATTATCCCTCGTAGAAAGGCATCTTGACAGTGATGGCCTTGAGGAGTTTCTCGCGAATCTTGATGTAGATTTCGGTGCCGGTTTTGGCATAGTCGGCGCAGATGAGGGCGGTGCCGATAGTCCGAGGCAAAGGGTTTAGGTAAAATGCTCCACGATGTTCATGGTTTCAGGCAACCTATAGGAACGACCCATATACCGTCTTGAGGTCGACAATAACTATAGTCGCCCACTGCGGTCAACACCATCATAAACGATGGTGCCGGCATCTTGTCTGTATCGATTTTGTCTGACAAGGCTTTCAAAGTGGAAGCTCCTTTTTCTATCAAATCACCGCCACCCAGTTTTATTTCGACCAAACCATAAGTTCCATTGCGTCGATGAAGTACTGCGTCGCATTCCAATCCACTGGAATTCCGGAAGTGGAACACATTGCCGTCCAGGGCATCGGCATATACCCTCAAGTCGCGGACGGCCATCGACTCAAAAAACATTCCCATCGCTTTCAGGTCGTTCACCAAATCGTTTGGGCCGACCCCCAAGGCTCCAGCCGCGATGCTGGGGTCGATGAAATAGCGAGTGTCGGATGATTGAATGGCCGCTTTGCTACGTAGATTGGGGTTCCATGCAGGCATATCCTCTATCACGAATAACTTTTTGAGCGCATCAACATAGTCCGATATTGTCTCGTACGTTATTAAAACGTTGTCATTATCCTTTATGTCGTCACATAGTTTCTTAAGACTTACTGATTGGCCTTGATTTCGGGCGTATGAACGTAAAAGGAGACGTGTACGTTCACTATTGCGGCGAGTCTTATCGACTCGTAAGATGTCAACCTTATAGATGGCATCATAGTAGTCTCTTGCCTGTTCAAGTGCTATGTCACCAGAGAGGAATGTCGCTTGAGGCCACCCCCCTCTGCATATCAAGAATGCAATCTGTTCAAGATTCAAAGAATTGGGCTGGGGATCAATTGGGTTTCCTTCGAATAAATCATTCAAGCTTACCGAGCCTGTTGACTCACATGATTCCCAAAGACTCATTGGTCGCATACTGACACGACCGATACGGCCAGTACCGCTATGGTGAATGGCATCTTGGTCGGCAGGGACACTACTGCCTGTCAATATGAATTGCCCGAACTCCTGTCTGCGGTCAACCTCGGAGCGTACCATATCCCATAGTGGCGGCAGGGTCTGCCATTCATCAATCAACCGTGGGATGTTGCCATTTAACAAAGCCTTCGCATTTACCTGCATCAGTAGCCTGGCATTATCCAAAACGGAGCTGTCGCCCAAATCAAGTATACTGGATGAGATTTGCTTGGCCGTTGTGGTTTTCCCGCACCATTTTGGACCATCAATTAGCACAGCACCTTTCCCTTGCAACTTTCGTTCAAGTATCACATCTGCAATACGTTTCTTGTATTTTTCCATATTTTCCATGTCATTGTAACGATTGCAAAGATACTAAAAATAAATTAATTGGAAATATATTCCGCAACTTTTGACTATTTTATTCCGCAACTTTTCTGTGTTTTATTCCGCAATTTTGGATAGATACAGCCAAACAATAAAATGAAATGGTGTGTACATTGTTCCGATAGGCTGTCTGAAACCGTGAAGACATTTTGAATATTGCGTTAAACCCAAATCGGTCATTAGACCGACAATTCGTCAAAATGTCCTTTTTATAGGTCTATTCATGCCATATCAGCATTTCTTTCGGCATCTTGTCTACATCCCTGTCTCGACGTAGCTTTGTTCTCCGCTTCGCTATCGA
>JAIKXR010000026.1 GCA_024683975.1 Paludibacteraceae bacterium | reverse complement strand
CACAATTCATCCCGCGCAATACATAACAGCGTTGTAACCGGCATTCTGCTTGCTGTTTGTCTTTGGTTTGCTTCGTGCAGTATTTCCTACCGTTTCAACGGAGCGAGTATCGACTACAGCAAGACCCGCTCGATAGGCATATCGGATTTCCCCAACCACGCTCCGCTGGTCTATCCCGCGCTGAGCAACGACCTGAGCGAGGCGTTGCGTGACCTGTTTGCCCGTCAGACACGTTTGGAGATACTGCCATCAGGCGGAGACATGTCGTTAGAAGGCGAAATAACCGGCTACACACTCACGCCAATGGCAGTGGCAGCCGACAGTTATGCCGCCGAAACCAAACTCACTATCACTATCAAAGTCCGTTTCACCAACAACGTCAATCCTTCGGAGAGTTTTGAGAAAACATATTCCGCATACCAGACTTTCGATGCGTCGCGCCAGCTGACAGACGTACAAGAAGAGCTCTGCGCCACGATGGTCACAGAGCTCACAGAAAGCATCTTCAACGACACGGTCGCCAAATGGTAGCCGGTTATTCAATCTGCCACAGGTACATACCTATCTTTATCTGCCACTGGTCAAGCCTTCCTCTTGTGTGCCGGTCATCGCCCGCATACAACGTGCCGTCCAAGGCATTGAAAGAAATCTCCTTATAGGGATTGATGATACCGAAATCGTATCCTCCTCTCAGGAACAAGCGTTTGTATTGGAAACCAGCCCCCACTCCCCATGTCACGTTCAAGTGACGCAGGTATTCGTCCTGCTGGTCCTCATATGAACAGAAGACTTTGGTCATCTCCACAGAGGTCGAACCTGTGGCAATAAGGCGAAAATAGTCGGTGGCCTTGTAACCTCCGTACTGAATAGTCGGACCGCTGTACAAGATAAGATAAGTCTGCTTGGCTATTTCAAACTTGTAGTGCCAATCGACAAAAATCTCCCCCTGATTATAAATACGTGTTGTGGAGTACTGAAACACCGGTATCAGCGTTTTCGCCCCCGTTTGGGTATAATCATAATCGTTCCACGCCGAACGTCCTGTTGCAAAGGTGTAGTTGATGCCCATCATAAAGCCGAAGCCGCCAATGATGTTGCCATCGTACACGGCACCTATCTTAAAGCCGTTCATAATGGTGTTCTCATAATGGTCTTTGCTCTCGCCCATAATTGTAGGCGTGTTAAGACGATAAACAGGTTCGGCAAAGCCTATCTGAAAGCCAAACGAATGTGTCACATCTTCCGCCCATAAAGCGGCAGACAACAAGACTGTCAATGCAATTAAAACTGTTTTTCGCATATTGATTGTATTTTATTTCTGACGAGTGAGTTTGTTTTGCGGTTTTGATGGTGCGGCGTTATCTTCCTCCACCGCCGAAACGGGCAGTTGTTTAGGTCGTTGCACAGGCTGTGTAATGCGATAAATATCGTTTGGAGACACAGGTCTGGCATCTTCAGCCCAGAAGTATCCTCCAAGAAAACGGTCATTATACGGCAACTGCTCCAACGGATACAGCACCCCAGAGGTGGTGGTTGTGAACAACACATGGTCAATCTGTCTGTTCTTCAAAAAGACCTGTATGAAACTTGACTGCGTGGTGTTCACTCCGATGATTGAGCCGTCATCCTCTTTCGGGTAAAAGACGGTTTGCGCATTTCCGGTCACGTCCACCTTATAGATGGTTGAATCGTCAGCCCACGCCCACATCTCCCTGCCTGATATCTGGTCGAAACACGTGTCATTGACCTGCCGTGTACCAAAAGCACCGCCCACACCGTATATGTGGTGCAACTTGTCATTCACAAAGTATATCGTTATGCTGTCAGCGGAGACCTGACTGCTATCCGACCAGCAGACAGGCATCTTATGCAGCACGGCGACAGAGTCCCGCGAATTGGCACTGAAGGAATCGCATACCAACTGATATTCAGCATTGTATGCTCTCACGTGATGGTAAGCGCGCACCTGCTGAAAAGTAGTGTCTTTACCTAATGTGTCCTGATAAGCGACCTCCTCCGTGAAGAGCGTATCAGCGTGACAATAAGTGGGATTCTCTTCATCTGACCACTCGATCAGCCTTGCGCTATCGGTGACGTAAGCGCGTTTATCCGCTTCCCAAGCCTCCCCAAAATTGCCCGAGAGCGACAGATGTTGCGCCGTATCGCGTATCTCTATGTGGTTCAACAGTCTGCCGTAACCGTCCTTCTTGTTGTAATAAATGGTATCCGCCGTCAGTTGCTGTCCGTCCTGTTGCGTAATCAGACTCCTGTCATACAACGCCGACTGTTCCGAAGATGTGTTGTACGTCCCGTTAGACGAATAGATGGTGGTGGTAGTGTCATATACAATGACGGTGGGACACACAATACGTGCCAAGGATGTTTCGGTGTTATAAAACAGTGTGTCAGTGTCGAAAGTGAATCGGTCGTTCTGCAGATGCACCTGCCTGCGAAACAGAGCCTCGTTGGTAACAGTATTGTACTGCCCCCAAATTGATTGCAGGGAATTGAGCGTGTCCTGAATGGTCCCGCCCGTAAAATAGTAAGCAATCTCGCTATTCCGGTCATAATTGAGCGAATCAGTAGTCAGTGTGGTTGCCCTATGCACCAACCTCACGTTCCTGCACAATCGTGCCAACCGTGTATTACCATCATAGTACAACCTGTCTCCATAACCCGCCAACGTATCGCCTTGGACGAACCGCACACGCCCAAAAGCTGTCACCGAATTGCTTTTCTCATAGAAATACGCCGAATCGCAGAACATCAACGCCTCATCATGACGAAAACGCACATCACCCCGCAATATCTGCGCATCCGGCAAACGGTCATTATCAAATGCCAGCACATCCGAATGTTCCAGATAGACAAGGTTCTGACCCACAGCAGTCAGTAAATTAGCAAACAAGAATAAATATACCGATAACCGTTTCACTGGAATAGTCTGCCGTTACTCGTGAATCCACCCCGGGAACTCAAAGTCGCACCCTTGCCATTCTGGCGCGATGTGAACGTAAGTTTCTTTCTGCTTGCGCTTAATCCAGTTGTCAAGAAACTCCGTACTCAGTTTTTCTTGCAACATATTGCGTATGACCTGAAAATCGTCAGTCAGATTGGCTTTGTGCACATCCTGTTTGGTCTTCAAGCGTACTATGCAGCACACCTCTTTGTTCTTGGTCTGATCCATCATCACGAAAGGAGCCGACACATCACCTGTCTGCATTGTATAAATCTGCTTGGCGATTTCGGGTGGCAGGTCCTGATACTCAAACCTTGACGAACCGTTCATCGCGTTCATCATCAGACCTCCGTTCAACGCAGTCTGTTTGTCTTGCGAATACATGGTCACCGCCTGCTCAAAGAGCATACTGTCCTTCCGCACAAGTTTGGCTATCGTATCAAGGTGCTCAATGGCCCGCATCTTATCCTCTGCCGACACGCGCGGACGCAACAGAATATGTCTGCAGTTGATTCTTTCGCCCTTACGCTCAATCAGTTGTATGATATGATAGCCGTATTCGGTCTCCACTATGCGCGACACTTTCTTAGGGTCTGTCAGGTTGAATGCCACCTCTGCAAAAGGCTCTACCAACTGGCCTTTTCCAAGAAAGCCCAATTCGCCTCCGCGCTTCGCGCTCTCCGTATCTTCCGAATACATCCTCGCCAGCATAGAAAAGTCCGCCGTTCCGTTGTTCACCCTGTCCGTATAGTCACGCAGGCGTGTCTTTATCCTGTCCAATTCCTCTCTTGGCACGCGAGGTTCGATACTCAGTATCTGCACCTCCACATGAGCCGCCACCACCGGTATCGAGTCCTGTGGCAGCGAGCGGAAAAATCTTCTCACCTCTGCCGGAGTAGGGTTGATATGGGAAGTCAGTTTGTTCTGCAACTGCTGTATAATCATCTGGTTGCGTACAGCATCCGCCAACTCCTCACGTATCTCGCTGCTCGTTTTGCGAAAGTACTCCTCCATTTTCTCACGCGAACCAATCTGCGATATGTAGTAATTGATACGCATATCCACCTGATGGCTAACCGTAGATTCGTTCACCTCTATCGAGTCCAACTCTGCCTGGTGAAGGTACAGTTTCTGAATAGCCATCTGTTCGGGAATGACGCAATACGGATCTCCGGGAATCTGCTGTCCTTCATACTGCGCACGGAGACGCTCCTCCTCCACCTCGCTGAGCAGTATAGGCTCATCGCCCACCACCCATATAACCTGATCAATAACATTATCCGCTTTCGCCAATACCGCTGTCAGCAGTATAAATAATATACTATATGCCTTTTTCATCGTCAAAAATCCTATCTGTCACTTATTCAAGTTTGTCAAATATATAAAACAGAAATAAACAAACACGCCGCAAAAATACATAAAACTATTTCATTTACACCACTCATACCTCTACTTTTTTTCACTTTTCTGCACTTTAGTGCATTTTTAATTGGTCAGACAGAGAATGTATGAATATTTTATATATAGGAAAATGTTTTACCGATCAGGTATCGATATAGTTTTCACAACTATAAAGGCTGCACTGATTCCAATATTCCGTTTTTTTATAATTAACGAATTGGTACTCAACGAAGAAAGACGTGAATAGAAACGTGAGAGCTTTGTTAATGCCCCGATAATGGCTGACACCCGATGAAACAGATGCCTACCTTACCGAGCGTCAAACGGAAGTGGTGGAAACATTAAGGAGAAAACTGACCGCAGATTGAAAAATACAGTTGTTTAACTTTGGAAAAATCAGCAACTTATCAGTTCTTTACCTAATCTGGATTTTGTTTTTTCGCACCGCATCCTCATACAAACGCCGGCGTTGCTGCTGCAAGAACATGATTTCCCGTTCTTTGAGCAGGATGTTCTTTATATCAGGTTCCGCATAGTCAAGAGGCATAATATCACCTTCCAAATGTTTGTCAGCGACCTGCAATATATATACTTGTGCTGAGTCGCCGACCTCAATCAACTGTTTATGTTTAAGTTCGCCAAGCAGTTCCTTATCATCAACCGGCAACCGCAACAAGAGTTGGTTGCTTGTTTTCCATGTGTCGAGAAAAAGTTCGTAACCGGTTGCATATTTATACGCATACTTTTCTATATCTTCCAGATTGTCTGCCGGATTAGCGAGCCATTTACGGAGTTTGTCCTGTTTGGGCGTACCTGCTGGCAGTACTATAAGTATGCCCTTGACAATGTTTTCTCGCAAGACGAACTGCGGTTGATGGTCGTTGTAATAACGCTCAACTATTGAGTCCTCCACTTGTTTTGGCATATATTTCTGCACCAGCATTTGTTCGTAAGCCTCTCGATACAGCATTCGGCGATAGTCTTCCACTAAATGTTCAATCCGCTCCGAGCCTTCTTTAGAAGCCTGTTCGTACTGCAATATCTGTAAAGCCCAGTCTTGAATGTACTGTTCAGCCACTCTCGCGCTGTCTTCGGCATCAAGGCCGTTAGTCACACGCTCCAACTCGTCTTCGGTCAGTGTCTGACCTTCCACTTCCGCCACTATACCTGCGCTATGGCGACGCTGAAACTGCTGACACCCTGCCAAACAAAAAACAACACTCAATAATATTAATACTCGTTGATACATAATGAATATTGACAGTTTATGGAAATGTAATGTAGTGGTTCTAAAAAAGGCTGTATCGTGATATGGATACAGCCTTTTGGAGTCCGTCAGGTTCTCTATTAGAGAGATATAGCTCCGCTGGGGCATACACTTGCGCATGTGCCGCACTCGGTACACATATCAGGGTCAATTGAATAGCGTTCACCTTCGGAGATTGCGCCCATAGGACATTCGTCTTTACACGTACCGCAAGCGATGCAGTCGGTTGAAATTTTGTAAGCCATAGTAAAAAATGTTTATGAGTTTTTATGAGTTTTAAGCGGGGCAAAGGTATGGTGTTTTTGTTAATCAGCCAAAAAAAACGCAAAAATTTTGCGGAATAAAAAAAAGGCAGTACTTTTGCGCGTTTTTAATGCGAATAACAAACCGCTGAATAGCATCTATCGGTATCTGGTATGCATTGTTTATGGTATTCAGAGAGAGATGGTTAGTCAGCAAACGATAACGCCGTGAGGCATAAAAAAGTAAACAGAGATGAAACGTACATTCCAACCGTCGCAACGCAAGCGTCGTAACAAGCACGGATTTCGAGAGAGAATGGCAACCGCCAACGGTCGTCGTGTATTAGCAGCCCGCCGTGCGCATGGTCGCAAGAAACTGACCGTATCCGACGAAGGTCGTCCCAAGTATTGATTTCGCTGATAACGAATGATGTTCTTATATGAGGACAGACAGGTGCGCTCTGAGAGTGCGCCTTTATTTTTTTGTAAATTAGAGAGAACTTTGTACTTTTGCGGCGTATTTTTACCGCAGGCGAAACGACTGTGAAGCAACCATATTGTTTCCACCACATTAAGGATACCTGCATACCAAGCAAGACTAACAAATAAATAAAAGACAATTATGCAAACGACAAGACAACAGAAGATTGAGAGACTGATTCAGAAAGACATGAGTGATATTTTTTTGCGCTATGCCCGTCAGTTAGGCGGGACATTGCTGTCAGTAAGTGAGGTAAGAATCAGCCCTGATTTATCAATAGCGCACATATATGTGAGTGTATTTCCGAGCAATAAGTCGGGAGAAGTAATGGAGAAGATAGAATCGGATACTCATAAGTTGCGCGGCGAACTGGGCAATATAGAACGTCATCAACTTCGTATCATACCTGAACTGCATTTCCATTTGGATGATACGCTTGACAGAATGGAGCATATTGAAGAACTTCTGAAGCAATAAAGAGATGTATACATTTCACTCGGGTTTTTCAGGGACTAAATTATAAAACGAACAGTGTCAAATAGAATTCCATTGATTTTCAGAAAGAGGTTATAATGTAGGTTGACTGTCGGCTCACCGTCGGTTGACTGTCGGTGAGGTGTCTGGGAAATATTGGTAAAGGTCAGTTAATAGTTTTGTTCGTTAATAGATTATGCAACCGTCTTTATTTATAGCGCGGAGGTATTTGGTATCGAAGAAGAGCCATAATGCCATCAACATTATCAGCGGTGTGAGTGCCGCTGCGGTAGCTGTGGTGACAGCGGCTATGCTGTGCGTTATGAGTGTATTGAACGGTTTTGAGGATTTGATAGAGGGGATGTTTTCGCGTTTCGATGCAGACATACGCATAGAGACTGTTGAGGGCAAGAGTTTTGATTGCGCGAATGAGGTCTTTGACAAAGTCAGGAATCTCAAGTGTGTGGAAGTTTTTTGCCAGACGTTAGAGGAGACGGCATTGGCGGAGTATGAGGACAAACAGATACCAGTGATGCTGAAGGGGGTGGATGAACATTTTGAGGAACTGACCGAGATAGACAGCATAATAGTGGACGGCAGTTTTGACGTATATGACGGAGCATTCGATCGTGCCGTGTTAGGTTTAGGCTTGGCCAACCAGTTGGGCGCAGGTGCACACTTTGTCCGTCCGCTGCACGTATATGCTCCGAAGAGAGAGGGGCGGGTGAATATGCTGAATCCGGAAAAGAGTTTTGAAAGGGGAACCTGCTTTATGTCCGGAGTGTTTGCTGTCAATCAGTCGAAGTACGATGATCAGATGATGCTGGTATCGTTAGATATGGCGCGCAAACTCTTTCATTACGGTGAGACAGAGGTAACGGCAGTGGAATGCAAGGTCACTAATAATGGTGCAAAGGAGCAGATAAAGAGTATCTTAGGTGATGGTTACAAAGTGATGGACAGGTATGAGCAACAGGAGGACTTTTTCCGGATAGTGAGGATAGAAAAGCTGCTGACGACATTGCTTTTGGCTTTTATACTTCTGATAGCGTCGTTCAACCTGTTAGGTTCTTTGACGATGCTTATAATAGACAAGAAGGCTAATATGCAGACTCTCCGTCACTTGGGCGCAAGCGACAAGATGATAAGGCGGATATTCATGTACGAGGGTTGGATGATATCTTTGTCAGGCGCGGTAGCGGGCATTGTGTTAGGGATAGCGGTATGCTGGTCGCAAGAGCGTTTCGGATGGCTGAAGATGGGAAATGGTGTGGATTATATAGTCAGCAGTTATCCTGTGAGTTTGCAGTGGGGGGATGTATTGGTGGTGATGGCGATAGTGGTATTGACAGGTCTGATAGCATCGGCTATTCCCTCTTATAAATCGACAAAAGAGCAGGAGGGATGAGCGATACGGATCAGATACGCAAGGAGTATCACAGTTACCTGAGATTAGAGCGGGGTATGTCTGCCAATTCAGTAGAAGCTTACGAGCAGGACTTGGACAAACTGATTGCATACTGCGACAGTCACGGTGTGGATGCGGAGAAAGCAAGTTTCAATGATTTGCAAGACTTTGTGTATGAGCAGTTTGATGCACGGTCTAATTCGCGAACTCAGTCAAGGGTATTGAGTGGAGTGAGGTCATTTTACAAGTTTTTGCTCTATCATAACAAGCGTGAGGACGACCCAGCGGAGTTATTGGAGTCGCCTCGCAAAGAACAGCATCTGCCTGAGGTGTTGTCGCTGGAGGAGATTAACAGGTTGGTAGAGGCAGTGGATTTGGGTACGGCGGAGGGGCATAGGAACAGAGCGATGCTGGAGATGCTGTACGGCAGCGGTTTGCGCGTGAGCGAACTTACCGGCTTGAAACTGTCGGATATGTACAGAGATGAAGGCTATCTGCTTGTCAGAGGCAAGGGCGACAAGCAGCGATTGGTACCTATATCACCGGAGGCGGACAAGTGGTTCGGTTACTGGTTGGAGGACAGGAGTCATTTGGATATCAAGCCAGAGTCGGTGGATATGGCATTTTTGAACAGGTACGGCAGGCAACTGACGCGTGCGATGGTTTTTATCATTATCAAGCAATTAGCAGAAAAAGCAGGCATTCATAAGGTTATTTCCCCTCACACACTCCGTCATTCATTTGCAACTCATCTGCTGCAGAACGGCGCGGACTTGAGAATTATCCAGCAGTTGTTAGGACATGAGCAGATAACAACGACCGAGATTTACACGCACATGGACATACAGGACTTGCGCAATGCAGTCTTGCAGTATCATCCGTCAAACAAAGGATAAGGTGAAAAAAGTGCTAGTCATATTGATGTTGGTTGTGTCTGTGTTCGGGCAGGCTCAAACGACAGGCAGTGACGGACAGATGACCGTGGTGGTTGGTGAGATAACGGATGAGCGTACAGGCGAGCCTATAGAGGGCGTAAGTGTTTATTTGAGAGGCACACCATACGGGACTTCGACCACTAAGGAGGGTGTGTTTCTGCTTCGCGCTATGTTGAGAAAGAGAACAACAATGGTAGTGTCGGCAGTGGGATATAAGACGCAGACTTTCAGTGTGGAAGCGGGACGACAAGCAGGCATAGATGTAGTGATGAGAGAAGAGTCGTCGTTATTGGAGGAGGTTTTTGTAGTGCCGGGAAGTAATCCTGCGTTGGCTTTGATGGACAGCGTCAGAGTTAAGAGCTTAGAGTTGAAAACCGAACGAAGTTCAGGGTTAGAAGTGAAGAGTGGCAGAGAGACGGCTGTATATTTGAGCGATATAAAAGGAAAACACCTGAGGAGACGGTTGTGGAAGAGTTTACGAGGAGTGATGGTGCCAAAAGTTTCGGGCGAAAGCGCGATGCGGGACACCACTTTTTTAATACCCGTATATAACAGCAGGTGGGGAGAAGAGAAAGCGACTGACGGAGTGTGGAAAGTGTTTTTGGGCGACATGGATGAAAGTGCTAATTTTTACCGTTCTACAGTGACGTTTTGCGGGACTGCCTTTTTGAGTCCTGTGGCGATGAACAGCGACCGATACTACTACTTTGAACTGACAGACTCGGTATATGAAAAGAAGAGAAAGACATATGAGGTGAAATTCAGGACGAGGAATCCTTATTATGCAACGTTTAACGGCATGTTGTGGGTTGATTCTGCGAGTTACGCGCTGAAGCGAGTGGAAGCAGAGGCACCCGAGGAGACAAATGTCAATTATTTGAGGCATCTGAAGATAGAGCAGGAGTATGATCTTTTTGACAAGGATTTGCGAACTGGTTTTGTATTGGTTAAGGAGCAAGTGACTGAAATATTGGATGTTGCAGTAAAGAGCGATACGACACATTTTTTTCCAACGCTGATGATACAGTCGGAGTATCAACTGCCTGAATCAGCGGAACTGATGGTGGATAATGCCGATTCTGCGGTAGAGAATGACGGGACTGCGACTATTAAATCGGGGGAATATATGAGAGATGAGATACAACGTGACAGTGTGGCGGCTCCACCAATATTAAGAGTAGGAAACTGGTTGGCAAGGCTTGCACTAACGGGGTATATACCAACGGGTACGGCAGTTGATATAGGCAAGGTGACAGAAATTTTACGCATCAACAATTGGGAAAAAGCGCGCATCGGTTTACCTTTGCGTACCAATGCGAAGATGTCTGAACGGGTTTGTCTTGAGGGTTATGCGGCGTACGGTTTTGGCGACAGGCAGTGGAAAGGAATGGGTCGCTTGCAATACCAGTTGCCAACGGAGCGGAGGCATATAATTGGAGCGAGGTATGGCGATGAGTACGTGGCGCGGGATGCGGACTACTTTACGGCGTTGAAAATGGAGAATAACGCATGGTACAAGGACAGGTCACTGACGAGCCACTGGACAGAGCCGTTCAACAAGGAATGGTCATACAAACAGACAGTTGTGAGGAGAAGGGAAATGAAGATAACGTCTGAGAATGATTGGGCGGACGGCGTGGAGAGTTACGGGCATATAGCATTGGGCAGAGAGGCGGATTTTTGGTACTCTCAGGTGGGTGCAACGGTAAGATTGAGTTGGGGTGAGAGGAAGGCGGATCTGTATTTTCAACGAGTATATGTATATAATAACAAGCCTGTTGTGTATGTGAACGGTGAGATTGGGAGTGTGCATCACTTTGGGAAAGAGGGTTACGACATGTACGGCAAACTGCGGTTGATGGTCAGGCAGAGAGTTGATTTGGGTATGGCCGGGCGGTTGGACTACTTGGCAGAGGCTGGTTGGCTGATAGGCAAAGTACCGGAGTCAATGGGGTATGTGTTTGCAGGGAATGACAGTTATGCCTTTGATCCATATAGTTTAACATTGATGCACAGAGGGCAATACGGTGCCAGGCGATACATATCTGCGCAGGCTGAATGGAACGGCAGAGGGTGCTTGCTGAATAGGATAAAAGGTGTTCAGCGGTTGAGATTGAGGGAGTTGGCGGTCGGTAAGGTGGCATACGGAGGAGACTTGCAGGTGCCATACGTGGAATTGGGAGTAGGAATAGGAAATATACTTAGAGTGGCTGACTTGTATGCTGTGTTCAGAGTGACGCGGCAAAAAGAAGAGTCCAATCCATGGTGGGGAGTAAGGTTGAGGCTGAGAGTTGAAAGTTAACGACTTAACATCGTTGTATATTGGCAACACTGTGCTGTCCAACTATTGCAAATTAGAAGAAAGGTGGTAATGAGCCTTCAAGTATAAACAAAGATAGAAAAAAGACATTCTACCATCGAGAACGATTGATAGAATGTCTTTTTCTGTGTCGGGATGACAAGATTTGAACTTGCGACCTCCGGTCCCCCAGACCGTTGCGCTACCGGACTGCGCCACATCCCGCACTATTTTTACATATCGGCTGCAAAAGTACGGCAATGTTTTGAACTGACAAAATAAAAGTACACTTTTTGTTGTTTTTTATCTAGTTATTCTTTTATTATACTGTCCAACAGCAAATGCAATTTTTTGTGTGGCAAAATTAGTTCAGATTTCTGGCGAAGCAAACAAGTGGCGTGTCAAAGTTTAATTTTTCTCTTGGTCTTCTGTTCAGTTTGTGTTGCACCTTGCTAATGTATGTATTTGAAAATCTGTTAAAGTCCGAT
>JAIKXR010000020.1 GCA_024683975.1 Paludibacteraceae bacterium | reverse complement strand
TGTTGGCTGATAGTGCGATGTTCTGTTCCATAGTAGTTAAGTGAATGTCAGTGAGTAAATGTTGGTTAAGTAAATGTTATTTAGTTTGTTTTCTTCGGCATACTTTACATTCGCCGTAGATGGTGAGTTCGAAATGTTTAGGGAGGAAATTGTTGTATTTTTTGTCGCTAATCATTCGTGCTATGCCAGTGTCTTTAAGAACCATTTGCCGGTGACACTTGTTGCAGATGATTTGAATATGGTTATGCTGGTTTTCAGTGAGTTCGTAGATGGGTGTTTGGTTTATTCCTGCGCTTTGCCGCGTGCGTATGAGTTGTGCTTCTATTAAAAGATTGAGTGCGTTATAGACGGTGGCCCTGCATATATGTTTTTTTTCAGCCTCATCAATAAGTTCCCTTGAAGTCCAATATTTTTTGTCGGAGCAGAAGAGTTGCAGTACAGCCATCCTCTCCATAGATGTTCTCATTCCCTTTTCGGCAAGGTACCGGTTTAATTGTCGTGAGGCTTGTATGTAGGTGTTTTCTTGATGTGTCATATTGGTTTGACGTAAGCCCTGCGCCGTTTATGTTGTTTTGTTTCGTAGAGATCCATCTGCCCTAATACTTTCCTGTTAGTTTCGAGCATAGCGGTTGTTTCTGTGTGTTTGATGCCGTATTTGATAAAGTAAGGCACCCAATCAGCCATAATGACGCTATTGATACCTTTGTTTTGGTAGTCGGGCCGGACACCTATAAGCAACAGGTCGAACACATCCATTTTCTTGGCACGCAGGGCTTTGAGTATATGATACCAGCCGAACGGGAAGAGTTTGCCACCGCACTTGCGTACAGCTTCGGAAATATCGGGCATACCTACACCGGCACCCACAATCTCGTTGTTTTCGTTGACAACAATGGTAACAAAATCGAAATTGAGTATGGGGAAATACTTGTCGCGGTAATAGTCTTTCTGTCGCTGTGTCATGGGTTGGAAATTGTAGAGCTTTTGGTATGCTTCGTCCAAGACATCCATATATGTCGAGCCGTATTTGTGCTGCAGTTCTTTGGCGGAGCGCACTTTGTCCACCCGGACGTTATAGCGTTTTTTGACTATTTCGCTTATACGTTCTAATTTTTCGGGCATAACCTGAGGCGGTGAGATACGAAATTCGATCCAGTCGGCTTCTTTGGTGAGTCCATAGGCTTCGAGGTGTTTTTCGTAGTAAGCGTAGTTGTATAGTGAAGCCAGCGGAGCGAGATAGTCGTATCCTTCAATGAGCAGTCCCTGGTGATCCCAGTCAGTAAATCCCACTGGTCCGTTCATAGCGGTCATCCCGCGCTCTTTGCCCCAGTCTCGCACAGCATCCAGAAGAGCGTGGCTGACTTCGAGGTCGTCAATAAAGTCCATCCATCCGAAACGCACTTTTTTGTAGTTCCAATGCTCGTTGGCTTTATGGTTGATGATAGCAGCAATACGTCCCACAGGTTTGCCATCGCGGTATGCCATAAAGAGTTGTTTTTCGCAGACATCCAAAGCCGGGTTTTTCTTTTCGTCAAAAGTATCAAGTTCTTCTAAATAGAGTGGGGGGCAATAGTACTGACAATCAGCGTATAGGTCGTTAGCGAAATCGATGAAGCGATGTAACTCACGTCTGGTGTTAATGTTTCTTATTTCCAAAGACATTTTGTTAGGTTTTCACAAAACAGCGTGCAAAAGTACACTTTTTTTATGAATATAAACAATAAATAAAACATTTTTTGTACTTTTGCGCGCTTTTTTGGTGATAAACGGACAGACAATATGAATAATGTGGCAGTATATTGTGCGTCATCTTCGCAGGTCCGGCATGTATATCAGGATGCTGCTTATCGTTTGGGTTTGATTTTTGCGGCGGCAGGCATAGGCGTTGTTTATGGCGATGGCGGAATTGGACTGATGGGTGAACTGGCTCGTGGAGTGGTTGCCGGGAGAGGAAAGATAACCGGTGTCATTCCGCAGTTTATGGTAGATGAAGGCTGGAATAATGAATTGAGTACAAAGACGATAGTGGTTAAGACGATGCACGAAAGGAAGTCGTTGATAGAGCAGTTGTCTGACGGAATGGTGGCATTGCCCGGGGGGATAGGAACGTATGAGGAGTTGCTTGAGTGTCTGACGTGGAAACAGCTGGGGCTTCATTCCAAACCTGTAGTGATACTGAATACAGAAGGTTATTACGACCCGTTGCTGTCAGCGTTAGACAGGATGGTTGAGGAGAAATTTATGCGTCCTATTCATAAGGATATGTATAGTGTAGTGAGTCGTGTGGAGGAAGTGTTGCCGGCATTGAGGAATGCAAAGCCTTGGGAAACGTCCATAAGAAAATTTGCAGCCATTTGATACTGGTTGGAACTTGTATTTGTTTGAGAATCATATTAGCACGCTCTATTCCTCGGTTGTTTTTCCGTGGCTGTTGCTGTTTTTGCTTTCGAGTGCTGTGATAACTTATATAACCTATCCTCCCTTTTTGAAAGATTGTGTGTCGGTGGTGTTCAGTAAGATCAGTCGTCGTTATTCTGATACATCGAGGTTGACACCGATAATTTTTTCCCATTTGTTTTTGATAGGTTCACTGGGTATGTGCATGTGGCTGTGTATGTATGAGGGAGGTGAACTGAACTGGCTGCATTACGGTGTGTTAGTGGGGATAGTAGGCCTGTGGCTATTGATGCGTTTTTTGCTTGCCCGTTTTATAGGTTATGTGTTTACTATTCATCATGAGACTCAGGCGATAGAGGAAGATTCGGTGTCGTTGTTGATGTTGGCAGCGTTGTTGATGTTTGTGTTGTGCTGTGTAGGTCCTTTGGTTCCGATGCAAGCGGTGCTACGAGTGACAGCTGTGTGTATGATGGGGCTTTACATTATGATAATGTTTGGCAAGGTGGTAGTGACGTACGCGAGGTCGATAAGAATGTTGTTCTATATAATTCTCTATGTATCAACGGTTGAGATTATTCCTCTGTTCTTTGTTTATGGTATGGGATTGTGGATTAAGGACGTGGTGTAAGTGACTTGCTGATAGGAGTTTGTAATTAGATTCGAAAATAACCTATTAATCGCCCGCTGTAGTTCCTGTATTATAGCGATTTAGTTGGCAGAAAAAAGACAGAAAATTGGGTAAAATTGAGAGTTGTGAGTTGAAATAATTTTATAGTTTTGTAGCTTTTGTTTGTGAGTTTATAGTTTGTAGTTGTGGGTTGAGAGTCGATAGAGCGGGTAAGGCCTTAAAGTGTAAAGAGAATAAAGCATAAAATATACAGCCTTATGGCGAAAAAGGAATACAAGATATTAGTGTCTCAGCCTCGTCCTGTAGCAGAGCATAACCGCTATACGGATATGGAGGAGGAGTTTGGAGTGACGTTTGATTTTCGTCCGCTGATTCGTTTGGACGGTTTGGATGTCCGAGATTTCAGGAAGCAGCATATCAATCCGTTGGATTATACGGCGGTGTTGCTCAAAACACGTGTGGCAGCGGATCAGTACTTCCGCATTTGTTCCGAGATGCGCATAACTGTTCCCGATACGATGCATTTCTACTGTTTGTCGGAATCGATAGCGGGCTACTTGCAGAAGTATATCCCATATCGCAAACGGAAGGTTTTTTACTCGGAGAACAACAGTTTCGAGGAGTTGCTCCCGACGATGAACCGGCGTCCTAACGAGAAGTATATGATGGTAGTGTCGGAGAACTATAACGATGAGGTCATAAAGATGTTAGGGACTCATAAGATACAGGTTAAGCCAGCCGTTATGTACAGGTCGGTACCAGCCGAATGGAGAGCTGATGAACCGTTTGATTATCAGATGATAGTGATATTCACGCCAACCGGTGTAGCGTCTATACACAACAGTTTCCCGGATATGAAGCCGGGTGACAAGGTGATAGCCGCATTTGGCCAGAATACAGTAGCAGCCTTTAAGAGTTACGGAATAGAGCCTGATATTATAGCTCCGTCGCCGGAGTTTCCGAGCATAACGTCGGCTATACATAATTATTTGAGTGGCAATAATAAGAAGTGAGCGTGGTGAATGCGTTACACATTTCCTAAATCACAGCGTTTGTGCGGTCAGATTCGCATCAAGTCATTGTATGCAGATGGCAGGAAGTTCGTGGCTTGGCCTTTGCGCGTGACATATATGCGTAAGGAGGAGTCAGCGTGTATGTCTGCTGATGACACGGAGGTACTGGTTTGGGCACCAAAATCGCTTTTCCGTCATGCGGTGGACCGTAACCGTCTGCGCCGCCTGATGCGTGAGGCATGGCGGTTGCAGCAGCACAACCTGAACGGTTCGTATGTGCTGGCGTTCAACTATATGGACAAATCCATGCAGCCGTTTGAGGTAGTCAGCCGTGCCGTCACGAAAGCCATCAACAAACTCAACAGCTTGTCCGAATAATGCCGCTTGTCCGATGAAAAAGCAAATTCCGTGGCATACGTATCTAAAGAAACTGTTTCTTCTGCCAGTCTATTTCTACCGTGCTTGCATCTCCCCGCTTACGCCTCCTTCGTGCCGCTACACGCCGACATGCAGCCAGTATATGATTGAGGCGGTGATGAAGCACGGTATTTTACGCGGCGGCTGGCTCGGCATCAAGCGCATCCTTCGCTGTCATCCGTGGGGCGGCAGCGGCTATGACCCCGTGCCGTAAAACGGCTTTGAGGAGCGGTGTTCAATTATCTTCCTTTTATCC
The DNA here is from genome assembly GCA_024683975.1 of Paludibacteraceae bacterium. GTDB lineage: Bacteria > Bacteroidota > Bacteroidia > Bacteroidales > Paludibacteraceae > Colicola. Next base: position 6,307 of record JAIKXR010000020.1, on the reverse strand, counting down.
AGCAACCATATTAGCCCACCGGGCTTTCAAGTCGTGCAAAGATACAATAGCGGGGAAAGGCATTTTCCACTGCTTCCCAATAAGTCCCTATAATTTCCACTGCGTCTCAATTCTGGTTTATGATTTCATGTTTATGATTGCATGTTGGTGATTTCATGTTTGTGATTTATCAAAAATTCTTCAACAATTTTTCTTTCTCTTTTTTGTTCACAAATTAGACGAATTTAACTAATGATGCTGACGCATCTTTCTAATTGGTCCAAAATGATCAAAAATGATTCAAAAAATTAGTTTTCATAGCGGAATAATATACCCCTATATATAAGAGGTAAGTTTATGAGTTTAGGTGTTTAGGAGTTTATAGGTGGTTGAGTTGTTTTTTTTATAGTTGAAAGTTGAATGTTGAGAGAAGTTTGGGAGTGGAGAGTTATTAAATTGCAAATTTATAATTTATGGTTTATGATTTATGATTGTAAATTTAAGGAACGGGGAAAGAACATTTGAACCCGAATCAAATTCGGGGCTAATTAACGAAGAAGAAAGCGGCTCTGAGGAGCCGTGTTCAAATAGTATTTGAACGCAATGGACAAAACACTATCCTTTACAGGATGCTCCAGATAGCCTGTCTGAATTAAATTCTAACGATCTGCTTCGCTGTACAGACGCAATTGACAAAGGCGTATTCTTAACAAGCGGCTCTGAGGAGTTGTGTCCGAATAATATTCAGACGAAATGAACAAAGAAAAAAGCGGCTCCCAGCCGCTACAAGAGACGAAAGGGCTGCGAATAAAATTCGCAGGCAATAAAAGAAAGAAGGCAATAAAAGAAAAGACAGAAGGCGATATGAAACAAACAGAAGGCTATCCGTGCGGGTAGCCTTCTGTTAATATTGCTTGCGGACATAGCCGCAAGAGCAGAACCTTTTTCAACCTCTTTCGGCAAAGCCTATGTTCAAATAGTATTTGAACGCAATGGACATAGACATATACTCTACAGACGGCCCGTGGAGCCGTGTTCAAATATAATTTGAACGCAATGGACGGAGGAGAATGCCGATTGGCAATCGGCGAAAAGAGAAGAATACAGCAAGCGCGGGGCAATGATGCTCCGCGCTTGGGGATGAAATAGAGAGATGTCGGGACAAAGATATATCGATGGGGCGTTATTTCACCTCTTGACCTTTGATGGTATAGGTCTTGTCACCACGGATGATGAGGACTTGCCCGTTACGGAATACCTTTGTAGTTTGCACATTGTCCAGTTGTACATCATCCACATTGGTCGGTATGCCGCCTTTGGTGGTGAAAGACATCTCCTTTTCGTCAATCGTATCGCCCTTGCTGTCTTTGACAGTCATAGTCAGGTTGTAACTGGTGCCTGTATCCAAGCCTGTCACGGTAAACGAGAAACCTGCTGCCTGTATATATTGTGGAACATTATCGCGTGACGGAGCGTTGAACGCTATTGATGTCAGCTGGCCTTTGGCATTGAAGACCAAGGTGCAGATGACATTGCCGCCCTTGTCCTTGATGACCAGTTCGTAAGTAGCTGCACCATCTACGGATGGCCAAACGATGTCAGCCGTATTGTCATCAGGCGTTATAAGCAACTCATCGGTCTGCGTGCCTACAGCACCTATCGGCTGTACGTCATACAACCCCCAGATATCATGTAGCGCATACGTATTCCAATAATCAGCAGGAACATAAATAATAGTGCTGTAAGGCATGTCCTTAGGAAAAACAGGCTGCTCCTCGTCTTTTGTCACAGTAGGCGGACGCATACTGTAGCAGGTAATCGTCTTTATCGCCTGACATCCATAGAACGACCCTTGTTCCAACACTTTGACCGATGAGCCAAGAATAATATCGGTCAGACTTCTGCAACCATCAAACGCACCATATTCAATGCTTGTAACCTTGTTTCCAATGGCGACTGAGGTCAGACTTTTGCAATTAGCGAAAGTCTTTTTCCCGAAGGCTGTCACGTTGTTGGGAATACTTACAGAAGTCAGACTGTTGCATTCACAGAAAGCATAGTCTCCGATGCTGATAACGCTGTTAGGGATTGTGAAAGATGTAAGACTTTCGCACTTAGCAAAAGCATAAACTCCGATGCTTGTGACACTGTTGGGAATACTTACAGAGGTCAGACTTTTGCATTCAGCGAAAGCATAATCTCCGATGCTTGTCACGCTGTAGGGAATCTCGATAGAGGATAAACTTGAACATCCCCCAAAAGTTTCATATCCGATGCTTGTCACATTGTCGGGTATATTGAAAGAAATCAAACTGCTACAGCCACGAAAAGCATAGAGTCCGATGTTTGTCACGCTGTTGGGAATATCTATGGAGGACAAACTTGAACAAGCTTCAAAAGCACCATGTCCAATGTTTGTCACACTGTTGGGAATAATCACTGAAGTCAATTTGCCGCAATCACTGAAAGCCATATCACCAATGCTTGTGACGCTGTTGGGAATCGTTATGGCGATTAGATTGCTGCAACCATCGAAAGCGCCATAACTGATGCCTGTCACACCATAGGGAATCTTTGTTTCTTGACAGCCTGCAATTAATGTATCTGTAGCCGTTTCTATTATGGCATTACAATTATTTCGACTGTCATATTGTTTATTACCACTTTCTACAATAATAGAAATCAAATTGTTACATTTAGTAAAAATACTTTGTCCAATCCTTGTGACGCTGTTGGGAATAACTATAGAATTCATGCTGCAACCTTCGAAAGCATATGCTTCGATGCTTGTCACACTGCTGGGAATATCTAAGGAGGACAGCCTGCTGCAACCTTTGAAAGCAGCACCTCCGATGCTTGTGACGTTTTCTCCGATGGTGACAGATGTCAGATTGTTGCAGCCAGAGAAAGCCCATTCTCCAATTTTTGTGACACTTTCGCCGATAATATATTGTTGTACTTGTTCCCCAAATACTTGTTTCAAATTGCAATCTGGACTCAAATATAGGTTCATTACACTATTCGAATTGATGGTTATAGAGATTAAATTGTCGCAACCTTTGAAAGCAGCGAATTCAATGCTTGTTACGTTTTCTCCGATGGTGACAGATGTCAGATTGCTGCAGCCAGAGAAAGCCCATTCTCCAATTTTTGTGACACTTTCACCGATAACATATTGTTGTACCTGTTCTCCAAACACATTTTGCAAATTAGATGAACTTGAATATGTTTCGCTCAATATGCTGTTGGAATTGATTGTTACAGATTTCAGACCGCTGCAACCATAGAACGCACCGTATCCGACGCTTGTCACGCTGTTAGGGATGGTGATAGAGGTTAGACTGCTGCAACCCCAGAAAGCATAGTATCCGATGCTTGTGACGCTGTTGGGGATAATGATTTCTCCAGTTGCGGCAGCAAAACATGCCAACAATTCTGTCTTGGATGCATCACGATAAACCAAATATCCTTCCACATATCCGTTTACACTTCTTGCGCCCCACGGTAAACCCGTTGCTGAACCATTATATATAATGTTCGGAACGTTATAGAAAGCATAGTCTCCGATGTTTGTCACGCTGTTGGGGATGGTGACAGAGTTCAGACTACTGCAATCTTCGAAAGCGCGGTCTCCAATGCTTGTAACCCCGTTGCCGATGGTGACGGAGGTCAGGCTGTCGCAATAATAGAAAGCATAGTTTCCGATGCTTGTCACGCTGTTGGGAATGGTTATGGAGGTTAGACTGCTGCATTTAGAGAAAGCAGAGCTTCCAATGCTTGTGACGCTATTGCCAATGGTCACAGAGGTCAAACCGCTGCAATCAGAGAAAGCCCCATTTCCAATGCTTGTGACGCTGTTGGTAATGGTTACAGAGGTCAAACCGCTGCAACCAGCGAAAGCCCATTGTCCAATGCTTGTGACGCTGTTGGGGATGGTGACAGAGGTCAGACTACTGCAATCTTCGAAAGCGCGGTCTCCAATGCTTGTAACCCCGTTGCCGATGGTGACGGAGGTCAAACCGGTGCAAGAAGAGAAAGCAGAGTTTCCAATGGTTGTGACGCTGTTGGGAATAACCAAGTCGGTAACTAATGTGCCATTCAGATATAGGTTATGAGCATAATATAATGGATTAGCAAAGGAATCGTCAAATGCTATTCTGCACCACGCGGCTAAATCGGATATGTGTACAGCGGTCAAACTGCTGCAATTATAGAAAGCAGAGTTTCCGATGGTTGTGACGCTGTTGGGAATGGTTACGGAGGTCAAACGGCTGCAATCGCGGAAAGCATTTTCTCCGATGGTTGTGACGCTGTTGGGAATGGTTACGGAGGTCAAACCAGTGCAACCGGAGAAAGCATAGGTTCCAATGCTTGTGACGCTGCTACCAATCTTGACGGTTTTAATAGACTCGCGATAGGAATACCACGGTATAGAAGACGATGTGTAACTACCCATTGCTCCGGTGCCGGAGATGGTGAGGGTACCATCGCTAAGGTTCCAAGTGAGGTTGTCGCCGCAGGTGCCGGATTGGGCGAAAATGGTTCCTACGCTTGCGGCAAGAGCGAGGAAAAGGGTTAGAAGTTTGTGTTTCATAGTTGTTTGTGTTTTGGTTAATAATTGTGTTAATTTGGTTTAGTCAAAGCAAATATAAATAAAGCGTGAATGTTATCCACGCTTATTCTCCTTAACGGGGTTCGACCAAAAACCTTTGTCCAAGAACAAACAATAACGTCCACGCTGATATGTACGACACGCGCACTATCAGCGCGGAAGAATACATACCTATGAACGTTTATCGTACTATCTTGTTCCGGGGACTGAAATTTGGTCGATTTCGTTAAGCCAAAACAAGCGTCAATAAACGCCTTTTTATGTCCTTGCTGTTTAACGTCGGCAAGCGACGGCACGCAGTTATTGCTGCTTTTGCGGGGGCAAAGATACGGCGGTATTTGTATATGCGCAAACGTTTTTCTGTTTTTCACGAGAGGGGAGCCGGATTATATCCGGCATAACGGAAGAAAAACCTGTGCCGATTGACAACGCTTTAAGGAGTTCTTATCTCACTCTGTTCGAACGATTATTACTACGTTTCTCTGAAACTCGCGCGGCACACTTATTCCTTCGAATATCCACCGGACATTCTCGGTGCGCCTGATTCGCGTCACGGCAAAATACAAAGAAAAAAGAAACGCGAGGCTGACGACTCGCGCACTTAAACAGAGGAAAACGGATAAAAAATCAAAACAGGATAGGATTAGGGCACATCAGTAATCAATCTTATTATCCAATCTGCCAGAGGTAATGGTACGCTGAGCAGACCACCATTGTATTGCAGGTTGTTCATGGAGAAACGCACACGCAATGACGGATTATAACGCTGTGTATAAGAGGCAAGGCTTCCTCCGCTAATCCTTGTCGCAGATTTGACCTCCACCGGTATTATCCGGTCGATATGCTCTATGAGGAAGTCTATTTCTGCCTGATTGCCACTGGTCCAGTAATACGGAATACCTTTCAATTGCGGAACAAGAGCCTGTAGTACCATGTTTTCTGCCAATGCCCCCCGGAATTCTTTGTATTCGACATTCCCCGACAAGATGACTTCGGGTGCCAACTGTGCCAACCGACGCAGTAATCCGCAATCCAAAGCATATACTTTGAATGCAGACAATTCCCGATATGCAGCAAGCGGTAGTCCCGGTTTGGAAACATTGTACAAACGATAAATCAATCCTGCCTCTTCCAACCAGAACAAGCAGTCTTCATATTCCCGTGCCCGTGCACCGCTTCGCACTACGCTATACAGGAACTTGCGGTTTCCCTTGGCAAGTTGTGAAGGGAGCGATTTCCACAATGCTGATATTCTGCTGACTTCAACTGGCGTAGCGTATTTGGAGAAATCCGCTTGATAGAGTTGCAAGATATCTCCTAATACCTTGTCAACCTCTTGTACTCCCCGATTCTCCAACATCGCATTTGCCGCTTCCGGCATACCTCCACAGACCATATAACGTCGATAGGCGTCGGTCAACTTGGAAAGAATAATCTCCGGCAAGTTGGCAAGGGACAGATTCTGCTCCAGATAGTCAAATGTCGGGAAGTCCGATGCCCGCAAAAACTCTTTGAACGACAGCGGATAAAGCGCCATAGTTTGTACTTTACCAACCGGCACGGTCATGCTCTTTTTACGTACAGCCACGCCTAATAGCGAACCGGCGGCAATAATCGCATATTCCGGTGCATTCTCGCAGAAGTATTTAAGTGAATTGAGTGCAGCTTCCGATTCTTGTATCTCATCAAAGATAAGCAGTGTACGCTCCGGCAAGA
>JAIKXR010000019.1 GCA_024683975.1 Paludibacteraceae bacterium | reverse complement strand
ACTTTGGACAGTATATCTGCTTAAGGGAGTCGAACCCTTCTCCAAGATAGCCTTCGCGCTGGCAATCAACACGCCGTATATCTTCAGCACCACGATTCTCGCCACGGCCGCGGTTCTGCTGTCGGGCTTTACCGCAGCAGGTATCGTGACTGCAAGGGGCGGCTGGCAGACAGGTGCCATAGCAATGGCGGCTGCCATATACTTCGGAGTTTTCACCTTCGGGTGCACCGTAAAAGAGATCAACGAGTGGCTGGGCTACCGCAGTGTCGCAGAAGAGGCTCTGCGGCAAAGTAGCGGAACCGAAACCTACAACACCCTCTTCGTGTCCCGTCCGGAGAATATGGACATCTACCTCGGCGGCGACGTCATAGACTATAAGGACGATTTCGAGGCCTTCATATCAGGCACCCCCGTCGCCGGCTCCCCGTCAGATCCATACCCCGGCGACCACCGCGGCGAGGTACTCATAGTCCCCACCTCCCGCCTGGGCGACTGCCCTCCTCTTCGCGAATACCTCGAGAGCAACGAAGGCACAAGCATCGGCCCCTTCAGCGTCTTTGCCCTCTAGCACCAGCCACATGCAATTAAGCGGTAGGGGTAAGAGCCGCAAGCTATTCCTCGTTTTTCAACATCTTTTTACTTTCACGAACCAATCTACGCTCAACCTTTTTTACATCTTCTGCAGGCGGCAAATTTTCAGGGGTAATACCTCGCTCAGTAAGCATCTTGCGGACAGCAGCATTGTTATCAATATGCTCTTGCGTAATTGAGGTCTCACCTTGCAAGTCCTTTGTCTGGACGTTCACACTTGTCATCTCGGCCGCAAAATCCTTGGCCTTGATACTTATTGTCGGCAGGAAGTCTGCTAATGGTCGGCTCTGTGGCATTCCCATTCGTTGTTTCATCATACTTGTACTCAAACGAAACAATGCGTGGTCGCCCTTACTCCGTATAATTGCAAACGTATGGTCATCAACTCCACGCTCATAGAGAATCCCAGATAGTTTCTTTTCAGTCTCTTGTAGTTTTGTACGAGCTTTTACGCGTTCCACATCTAAGAGACGCTGCTCAATAAGCTCTGCCCTGCGTGTCTGGATAGCAAAATATGTTTGGGCAAAGGCTATTTCCGGTTTACGTGAATCTCCATTCTGCGCCACAAGATAACACGCATAGCGGGTAAGCATAATGTCATCCACCTCCCGCAGCGCTCCTTTTCCAGCAATTATCATCTTATTGACGTCAATAAAATGATCTGCGACAAGATGTCCCACATTTTCACAAGAATCCTTTGCCCTATTAACAACATTCACAAAGTTTTGCCAAAGGCTGTAACCGAGCAACTTCTGTAATTCCCTCGCGCTCCAGCACTCGGTCTCTTCTACCTTGCATACAGCATCTTCAAAACTCTTGAACAGAGCCATAATCTCTCCCTTTTTCATAGTGCATCTATCTTCTATTTGTTAGTTACTGCCAACAAATATAGGCATAAACCAACCCGTTTTGCCCGCCGATGACAGACTCTGAATCAAATATTTACGTTTTTAAAAACCTGTAGTTGTTAGCACCGGGCTAAACACCCGTATATCGCTATTCCGACCATTTTCGTAACGTCACGAAAATGGTCAGTTCAGCCCCTGTTCTGCCGCTTCTCAACAAACTCAGCGCCATTTTGCGCAAAGAGATATCATCAATTTCCTTCTCTGCTCATTTTGGCATCTATATCGTTTAGTTGACATCGGTAGAATAATGTATCGAACACTCATTTCCGTTTTTAAAAACAGAAATAAAAAAGCTAAATTTGCGGATGCCAGATGCGGGTAATATATCCGCTCGGCAGACATAACCGATGAAAGTGTTTCGCTTTTATCCTTGAATGGAAATCTGGTAAATTTCAACAAACACAGGGATAAGCAATCAGTTCATCACTTGTATGGCAACCTGTGCCGCCTTGGCACTAACCATACCTGTGTGGAGTATTGTTTATTTGTGTTTGGGCTTACCAGAGCCTCCATTCAGATAAACGAATCGCTCCACACTTTTGTTTTGTACATACAGTCCAAGACAAATTCCGTGTCTGAGTGATGATGGAACACTTCTTGGTATGCTGTAATAACTATCAGTAATACAATAAAATAACCACAACTTTAAAAATTACTTGTATGAAAAAGTTCTATGAAACTCCGATTGTGGAGATTATGCATTTTGATGCAGAGAGTGTAATTATGAACGGCTCAGAGGTGACGGGCACTGTAGAGGGACCTGGCACAGAGTATCCGGACTAACCGTAAAATAGACAAAGTTATGAGATATATCAAACTACTTGTGGCATCGTTAATGCTGGTGTCAATGTCTGCTTGCGTTGCAGACAAGACTGAATTGGAGATGCGGGGCTACATCAAGACCATCAACGTCATTGGCCCCGGTGAAATAGCGTTCGAGCCGATAAGTGGAGCCGGGCAGACGAAAGCGACATCAGTGGACGCCGGCAGCGCACTGGTGTTCAAGTGGGCAGTGGGAGACACCCTCGGCATCTTTCCCAACAAGGGCAATCAGG
>JAIKXR010000016.1 GCA_024683975.1 Paludibacteraceae bacterium | reverse complement strand
ATCAGACTATCGGATGCAGGAGAACTATCTCTGGGGCAGGGCTTCATCCACCATAAACGCGATGTTAGCCGCTACGGCATGGAATCTGATGAAGATGATGAGGAAACTCAAGCATCTTTGCGCCGTTTTTTGGCTGACCATAATATACCGCCTGCCGCAGCCTATGCTCATCGCTGTGAGGATTGGGTAAAAAATAAGGAGCGACTACTTAGTTGAGACATACCGCTACATAGATATGCAGGGATATGTTCTACTTCATTTCCAAAGACGAACGAAGTAATTTGTGAGCTAATGTCAAAGATTACACTGCCCCATGGTTGATAAAAAAGAAAAGGAGTATTATCAGAAGAAAAATCATTACAGTTTTTAGCATTCCATACGACAGAGGTTACACCGGTGCAACCATTGAAAGCACTGTTTCCGATGCTTGTCACGCTGTTTCCGATGGTGACAGAGGTCAAACTGTTGCAATCTCTGAAAGCAGAGCCTCCAATGCTTGTCACGCTGTTTGGGATGGTGACAGACGTCAGACTGCTGCAAGAATAGAAAGCACCACCTCCGATGGTTGTCACGCTGTTTGGGATGGTGACAGAGGTCAGACTGCTGCAACCATTGAAAGCAGACTTTCCAATGCTTGTGACGCTGTTAGGAATCGTTATGGAGGTCAAACCGCTGCAACCATTGAAAGCATAATCTCCAATGGTTGTGACGCTGTTGGGAATCGTTACAGAGGTTAGACTGCTGCAGCCGGAGAAAGCACTGTTCCCAATGGTTGAGACGCTGTTGGGAATCTCTATGGATGTTAAACCGCTGCAACCAGAGAAAGCCCCATCTCCAATGCTTGTGACGCTTTCGCCAATGGTGAGAGAGGTCAGACCGGTGCAACCATTGAAAGCACTGTTTCCAATGCTTGTGACACTGTTGGGAATAACCAAGTCGGTAACTAATGTTCCATTAAGATATAGGTTATGCGCATAAGATAAGGGATTAGAGCCAAAAGTTATTTTGCACCAAGCGGCTATATCGGAGATATGTACAGAGGTCAGACTGTTGCAACCATCGAATGCACCACTTCCAATGCTTGTGACGCTGTTGGGAATCGTTATGTTACTTAGTCCCAACATACCGCTACATAGATATGCGGGGATATGTTCTACTTCATTTCCAAAGACGAACGAAGTAATTTGTGCGCGAATGTCAAAATAATAAGTGTGCTCATCATAGTAAATGAAAGGATTATCATTAGCTGAAAAATCACTACAATTTTTGGCATTCCAAATGACTGAGGTCAATTTTTCGCACTGTAAGAAAGCACACTCTCCAATGCTTGTGACGCTTTCGCCAATGGTGACAGAGGTCAGATTGGTGCAACTCGCAAATGCCCACTTTCCAATGCTTGTGACGCTTTCGCCAATGGTGACAGAGGTCAGATTGGTGCCAACTGCGAAAGCCCAGTCTCCGATGCTTGTCACATCATCGCCTATAATATACTCCTTTATTTGTGAACCGAAGATAGAACTTATATTTAACTTATATGATTTACTTGTATAGGTTTTACTCGCTATAAAATTGGAGTTCAAAGAGACTTTTGTCAAACCGCTGCAAGCATTGAAAGCCCCATTCCCAATGCTTGTGACGCTATTGGGAATCTCTATGGAGGTCAAACCGCTGCAACCATTGAAAGCAGACTTTCCAATGCTTGTGACGCTGTTGGGTATGGAATAGGATATGGCTGACTTGCTTGCCGGATATTGTATCAAACTTGTTTTGTCCTTATTAAATAACACTCCATCAACAGAACAATAATTTGGATTATCAGTCGCTACATTAATTGAGGTAAGAAGTCCGTCACCTGCGAAAGCATATTCTCCAATGCTTGTGACACTGTTGGGAATCGTTATGGATGTCAAACCACTGCAACCAGAAAAAGCAGAGTTCCCAATGGTTGTGACGCTGTTGGGAATTGTTACGGAGTTAAGACTGTTGCAATTAGAGAAAGCAGACTCTCCAATGCTTGTGACGCTGTTGGGAATCGTTACGGATGTCAAACCACTGCAACCAGAGAAAGCATAGCCTCCAATACTTGCAACGCTGTTGGGAATCGTTATGTTACTTAGGACAGACATACTGCTACATAGATATGCGGGGATATGTTCTACTTCATTTCCAAAGACGAACGAAGTAATTTGTGCGCGAATGTCAAAATAAAACAGTTTCCCATCCTCAGTGTAATTGAAAGGAGTATAACCTGCTGAAAAATCACTACAATTTTTAGCATTCCAAATGACTGAGGTCAATTTTTCGCAACCGTAGAAAGCAGACTCTCCAATGCTTGTGACGCTGTTTAGAATCGTTATGGAGGTTAAATGGGTGCAATTAGCGAATGCATAACTTCCAATAGTTGTTAATTCATCTGATAGCAAAATGCTTTTGATAGAGTTTGCATAATCATACCAAGGATTATTACTATGAACAAGATTTTTCAAGTCCATATCCCAACTCGCACCACCTGAATCATACATAGCACCCGAACCTGAAATAGTGAGAACACCGTCCGTCAAATCCCAAGTGAGATTTTCGCCACATTTGCCGCTTTCGGCAAACATTGTTCCTGTGCTTGCCACAAGCGCAAGGAAAAGAGTAATAAGTTTTGTTTTCATAATAATTTAAATTATTAAGTACTGCCTCCACTTTACTATCCGGCTATCGGCATTCTCCGTTATGTCAATTGATATAGTTCGCGCATATACACACAAAGTAGCGTGAAGTCCGTCTGTTCTTCACGCTTGTCAAGGGCTTCGCAATCCCCGTAGATAGTAGAAAAACAACCGAAGTCCACGCCTGATATGCTCAACCCTCCCGCCCATTGAAAGGCGTGAACGGATAATACATACCCACGAGGACATTCATTGTTGCTGTTCGGACTATCTACAAAATTTTGCGAAGATTCTGACAAGTCGCAAACAACGTCAATAAACGCCTTTTTATGTAACTGCTTTTTTACGTTGTCAGCCTCAACGCTCTCAGGTTTAACGTCATGGAGAGGGGACGGTATTGTTATTTTGCCATCAGTTGGCTATCGGGTAACTGAGGAAGACCTGTAATATCCAAGGCTGAAAGCGTTTGCAGTTGCTTGACCGCCATAGCGCGAAGTGCCTGCAAACGAACTGTCTGCGGTTGCTTTTGCTCAATGAGCAATGCATTGTACGATTCCATATTCGCTAATACAAGCAACTGTTGTAATGTCGCGTAATCACGGATATTGCCTTTCTTGTCGGCATTTAGTTTTCTCCATTGCGCTGCAGTCATACCAAACAATGCCACATTGAGAACATCGGCTTCATCAGCATAGACATAGGACTGTTGCTCTTTTGTCAAATCCGGCGGCAATAAATTCTGCTGAATAGCGTCAGTGTGTACCCGGTAGTTGAGTTTGGAAATCTCCCTGTTCAAGTTCCAAGACAAAGACAACCTTGAGTTCTCGTCAAACTTGAGACGCCGGTAATCTTTCATCAGATAGAGTTTGAACTCCGCAGAAATCCAAGAAGCGAATTCCATTGCGATATCACTATGCGCGTACGTACCGCCGTTATACCGTCCGGCTTTGGTCGCAATACCGATAGCACCTGTCATTTCAATCCATTTGGAAGGAGTCATGACAAAACGGTTGAGGCCGGATTCCGTTCTAAACGTGTCGAATTGCACACGGTTAAAATCCGGGTTGTGCAAACTCTCCCAAAGTCCGAGAAACTCAATCGTGTTGCGGTTTCGCATCCAGTTCTGAATAGCAAAACGCGGGTCATCGCTATTACGGAAACGAGCAATATCCGTCAAAGAGATGTATTCATTGCGGTAATCCTCGGTATAAATACCCACGTCTATACCCTGTACATGCAATATATCCGACTTGAGTTTGCCCATAAGCGGTAATTTTGACTGGTTCAATATTGTTTTTGAGCGACCTAATTGTGTCAATACTTTCTCCTGTTAATGTCATGGAGAGAGGACAGTAAAGGGTGACAAACCTTTGCAGGGGCAAAGATACAGCGGTATTTGTATATGCGCAAATGTTTTTCGGTTTTTCGCTGGAGAGGCGCCGGATGGTATCCGGCAGAACGGAAGAAAACACTATACCGACTGACAGACGAATAGGACAGAAGGCTATCCGTAGGGTGTAGCCATTTACGCTATTTCATCAAGCAGAGCGAGGGTATCATCACCTTCTGAACGAGATTGTTGACACAGACAAGGTACAAGCCGGTCGGAAGGGAGATGTCAGCCTGACCGTCAGCGGACAGAGAAGTCATCTCACTACCTGTAATATCGTAAATCCGAATATCCATATAACGGTCTGAGCGGATATTCAAATGTCCTCCGACAACATTGATTTGTATATTCTCCTCCTGAACAGGCAGGACATCCGTCCCTGAAGCGTTGCACGTATATGCCTCATTCTTCCACTTGCCCCAGATAAACTCCACTAGATTCGGGTCCTCAACAAACGGATTGGTGTTATGCTGTTTGAGTGATACGGCATTGCTCCTTTCGGTCTCTTTCTTTGACACAGGGTCCTGCCGATGCCATTTGAGCAGCAGGGTCAAGGCTTTGGAGGTGAAGCCCGCCGTATTGCCGGAATAGGTAAACATCTGGTAACCCTTGCCTCCTGCTGTGAAATTCTTGTCATTGTAGCAGGTTATCATATAGAAATAGACACGTGCAAGGTCGCCCTTATACTCGTCCGCAGGCTCAAATACATAGTTGTTTCCCGAACTGCCGAACGTGCCGTACCCCACTTTGCTGCCGAGGCTGTTGCTCCATTCCACAGTGCCTGTCACCTCGCCGTAGGGCCATGCCGAGCGGTTGCTGTTGGCTTCGAAATCGGTAGGGAAGATATGATACAGGTCGGTGTACATGGGTTCGGTATCACTGCCTCCCCACCACGACTTTGGCAAGGCGTGTTCGCGGTTGTAGCACTCACACTCTGCAAAACCGTCGCTGCCACGACAATATCCCTTGGGCGAGAAAGAACAATCGGAATAGATGTCCCAGATATTACCGTCGGCGTTAAGGTCCACATTTGCACGGTCGCCACGCACATCGTCATAAGACAGGACAGTATGGTCGACAATCAGCGAATGTAAAGAAGACAGCAATGCCTTACTCTTCAACCCCTGCAGCGATGAATAGGTGCAATTGTCCTGCTGCGCCTTCTCAAAGAATGCCACCAGACTGATGTCTCCTGTCATGGTGATGACACGCGGATTGTCCGTATTCCCGTCACTCCAGCCGGTGAAAACATACCCCACATCCGGTGTGGCAGAAACAATCACTTGGTCTCCTGACTCGTATATCCCGTTGACCGAAGAGTTGACAGTGCCTCCTTCATCCGCCATTATCAGCAACGAGTAATTGACGGTAGGGGGCGCAACCACATGATACGTGCCGTTGACCAGTTCCGCCTTGCCATTGTAATTCTTCAACATGGCAGTTGCCTCGATATAGTCGCCCGTATTCAAGGCATGCTTGTCATCATCGTTATCCGCTTTCAGCCTGAAGCAACACATTTTAGAGGTGGAACCATCGGCAGAGTCATCTATATAGAATTGTCCGTTCTGAAAATCCGGATAGCCGCTTTCCCACTTGGTGACATAGCCGCGCACCGTGTATGACTGTGTGGATGTCGCGCCGCTTGCCAGAGCCAGATCCGTATATATCTGATAAATTTCGCTGACCGAATAGTAATTATCGCCAAGCGAAACCTCCTTTTCGGCATTGGACGGGAATACCACTGACAGACTGAGCGCGAGAAACATCATAATCCTTTTCATGAGTGCTGGTTGTAAGTTCCCGGTTCCGCCCGTGCGGTGCGAAACGGCGGCAGGATTGATGCGTGAAGCCAATATGTCACGCGCATATACCAATTGTTCAATAAACATGGTTAACGGACATTTATTTTGTTAATATTTCTTTCTAATTGGGGCAGTTGCAAGAACCTCCACATCAGAGGCGAAAGGGAGAAGCAGGGCTTTCGGTTCGCCGGTCTTTGGTTTTCGGTCTGCAAAGTTGCGGCATTTTGTTGATATGCGCAAATGTTTTTCTGTTTTTCGCGGGAAGGGCGCCGGATTGTATCCGGAAGAACGGAAGAAAAACCTATGCCGACCGGCAGGCGGCAGAAAAGGAAGAAGATGGGTTGGGGAGAGGAAAGGCGGGGCTTTGTGCGGATGGTATCTGCACGCAAGGGACATAGACGAGGGCGGAAGGATGGGAGGATGATAGGAGTACGGGGGAAGTTGCTTTGACCTTCGGGCGACCTATGCTTGACATCTGCTCCACCTATGGGCGACCTTTGGGTGACCTTTGGGCGACCTTTGGAAAAGATAGCACGATTTTATAGTTGAGAGTTGAGAGTTGAGAGTTGATAGTTGGTAGTTGATAGTTTATGATTTATGATTTATGATTTATGATTTATGATTTATGATTTATGATTTTAAGTTTATGGTTTATGATTTCAACTGAATGATGGGTACAGGACGTTTTATTTGACAGGTGCAGGGCGTTTGGAGGACAGGAGTAAGAAGAAAAACACAAATAAAAATATACCAATACGCTGACGATATACTTACAATATACTGACAATATACTGACAATGGGCGGACAATATACCGACAATATGCTGACAATATGCTGACAATATGCTGACAAAGGGAAAATAAATTTGCCTATCTCACTTTTCTTTAGTAATTTTGCAGCCGTTATTTTTGGTAAAAGAACAAAAATGGATTGTAGCATGAATAAGATAGTCCCAATAGACAAAGCGTTATTAGACAACATCTGTCATATTATTGATGATGCACGCCAGGATGTGGCAGTGGCAGTCAATAATTCATTGACGATGATGTACTGGCAGATAGGTCAAACAATATACACATACGTTCTTGACGGCCAGCGTGCTGCATACGGTCAGCAAATTGTGTCGGCGCTGTCGACACAATTGACAGGACTATATGGAAAAGACTTTTCCGAGCGCAATCTGAGAAGAATGATTCAATTCTCTCAATCCTTTCCTGACAGGGAGATTGTGTCGATACTTTCGACCAAAATCTATTGGAGCCACTTCATGGAAGTCCTCCCGCTCAAAGATGACCTTGCACGGGAATTCTATGTCACGATGGCTGCAAGCGAACACTGGGGAATAAAACGCCTGCGCAAAGAAATAGACGGGATGCTGTATGAACGCACAGTCATAAGCCGCAAGCCGGATGAGTTTATCCGCACTGAATTAGCCTCACTGCGAGATAACGACAAAGTGTCGCCCGATCTGGTGTTCAAAAGTCCGTATTTCCTCGATTTCACGGGATTAACCGGATACTATAAAGAGCGTGACCTGGAAGATATGCTGCTCAATGGGTTACAACAGTTTTTAATGGAGTTGGGGAACGGGTTTACATTCGTTGAACGCCAAAAGCGGATGATTATTGACGGAGAAGATTTTCGTCTTGACTTATTGTTTTACCACCGCAAACTGAGACGATTGATAGCCATTGACCTTAAACGAACCAGCTTCAAACCCGCTTACAAAGGTCAGATGGAACTATACTTGCGTTACTTGGATAAATATGAACGCGCAGAAGGAGAAGAATCCCCTTTGGGATTGCTGCTTTGCACAGAAGGAAGCGAAGAACAAATAGAATTGTTGCAATTAGAAGATTCCGGCATAAAAGTTGCCCAATATTATACGGAACTGCCTTCAAAAGAATTATTGCAAGAACAGCTTCGCAAGCAAATAGCATGTGCCCGTATGCGCTTTGAAAACAAGAAGGACGAGAATGAGTAGCAGAGCCGCTGATATGGATATACTGACAGACAGGTTGCACAGGACGGCGTACGCGACAGATGCGAGCGTCTATAGGGAGATGCCTTACGGGGTCGTCTATCCGCGCTCGGCGGAAGATATACGATGGCTCATCGGCGAGGCAAGGCGGCGGGAGACAAACATCATCCCCCGCGCAGGCGGCACATCAATAGCCGGACAGGTGGTGGGCAACGGCATCGTGGCGGACATCAGCCGCTATATGAACCGCATATTGGAAATCAACCCCGCAGGGCGATACGCCTGGGTGGAGCCGGGCGTGGTCAGGGACGAACTGAACCTTGCCTGCAAGGAACACGGGCTGTTCTTCAGCCCCGAGACCTCGACCTCCAACCGCTGCTG
>JAIKXR010000001.1 GCA_024683975.1 Paludibacteraceae bacterium | reverse complement strand
ACCCCTCCCCCAAACAGGTATCCTATTCAGACGGAGGTTATCACGTTGGATGACGAGGATATTATCAGAGATGCTATCAACAACGAGCTGAACAGGAACGGACAGGTGTTTGTTGTCAATAACAGGATAGAGATGCACGAGCGTGTGGTAAGACAACTGAACATGTTGTGTCCGGCTGCCCGTATAGTGACTGCCCACGGTCAGATGCCGCCGGCGGAGATGGAGGAGAGACTTGAGGCTTTCATCAATTATGACTATGACATACTGGTGGCGACGACCATTATTGAGTCCGGTGTAGATATACCGAATGTGAACACGATGCTTGTTTACGGTGCGCAGCATTACGGTTTGAGCGATTTACATCAGTTGCGCGGCAGAGTGGGCAGGAGTAACAGGAAGGCTTACTGCTACCTGATTGCTCCAGACAGGGAGTTGCTGACAGCCGATGCGCGGCGTCGTTTAGATGCGGTGATTACGTTTGCGGATCTGGGTTCGGGCTTCAACTTGGCTATGCAAGACTTGGATATACGCGGTGCGGGCAACCTGCTGGGTGCCGAGCAGAGCGGGTTCATCGCAGATTTGGGATATGAGACCTATCAACGAATACTGAATGAGGCTGTTGCGGAGTTGAAAGAAGAGATGCTGCCTGAAGATACGGTAAAGGAGGATGACGCAGACGAGAAGGATGAACGGGTATGGTGCGATGACTGCTTGTTAGAGAGCGACTTGCCGCTGTCATTCCCTGCCACATATATTGAGAATATAGCCGAGAGGCTGTCTCTTTACAGGGAGTTGGACAGTCTGAAGAACGAGGATGAACTGCAGGCATACTGCAAGCGTTTGAGAGACCGTTTCGGCAAGATTCCCGAAGAGGCGGAAGAGTTGATGCAGGTAGTGAGACTGAGGTGGCTGTGCTGCAGATTAGGGATAGAAAAAGTGTTTCTGAAACGTGAGCGGATGGTGATATACTTTACGACCAATAAGAAGCGGTACTTTCATAGCAAGGCGTTTGACAAGATACTTCGTTTTATCCAGTCACGTTCCCAGCGTTGTCAGTTGGTGAAGGATAAGGACAAGAAAGGTTATGCAACGGGCAAGATTTATGCGACGATAGACCAGGTCAGGACTGTGGGCGGTGCGATAACATTGCTCAGTAAGATTGAGTCAATGGAGACTGAATAGTGTTTATTGCGGATTTTGCGAGAAAGAGCCGTGTCGGATTTATGGAATCCGGCACGATTTTTTTGTATTTCCGGAATGTTTGTTTTCGAGTTTTTTTCGTCCTTTTTTCGAGTTTTTTTCGACTTTTTTATGTTTTGGATGGGGTGAAGCAGTGTGGATGTTTGTCGCGATAATGTACATTCACGTTTCTGAAAGTATCGGAGAGGCAGGCGGGTGAAAGAGACGGTTTATGTGGAAATCCGGATATGAGTCCGTGGAAGTTCAGAGGGCGTGCGCAGGAATATATGGGGAGTTGGGTTGGAGTTGCAGCGGATATGCGGATGATGAAAAAGATTTTTGCATTTTTTCAAAAGAAGATTTTGCGTAATATGGAAAATAAGTGTAATTTTGCGCGTTTTTTGGTAACGCAGTCTGAAAAAAGCGGGCTGCAATGGATATTAACAGTCAGAAAGAGGAATCATCAGAGCAAAAGCAGGTGACACACAAATGTTTGATCAGATGCAGGTGACACACCTTCGTGGCTTCTTTCCTCAGAGAAGGCTGTATAGAACAATCTAATCAATGGAAGAAACAGAAAAGTATGATGGTTCGAGTATTCAAGTACTCGAAGGATTAGAGGCAGTACGTAAACGCCCTGCGATGTACATCGGCGACATATCCCAGAAAGGTTTGCACCATCTGGTATATGAGGTGGTGGATAACTCAATAGATGAGGCGTTGGCAGGTTTTTGCAATGAGATAGCGGTGCATATCAATGCTGACAATTCAATCACGGTGCAGGATAACGGTCGCGGCATACCGGTCGATATGCATCCAAAGGAGCATAAGAGCGCTTTGGAGGTGGTTATGACGGTGCTGCATGCCGGTGGCAAGTTCAACAAGGACAGTTACAAGGTGAGCGGCGGTCTGCACGGTGTAGGTGTCAGTTGTGTCAATGCGTTGAGCAAGAAAATGCACGTGGAGGTTTATCGTGACGGTGCGATCCACAGTCAGGACTATGAGAAGGGCAAGCCGTTGGCACCTGTGCACAATATCAGTGAGCAGGAGGCTGTAGGCAACTGGGAGCAGCGCAAGACAGGCACATTTGTATATTTCCTGCCGGACGACAGCATATTTACAGAGACTGTTTATCAGTGGGATATATTGGCCAACCGAATGAGGGAGCTGGCATTTCTCAATGCTGGTGTGCGTATAACGCTGAAGGACAAGCGCGTAAGGATGGACGACGGGTCGTACAAGCAGGAGTCGTTCTATTCGGAGAAAGGTTTGAGCGAGTTTGTCAGGTATATCGACCAGACTCGCACCCCTCTGATATCGGAGGTTATACATCTGAATACGAGCAAGTATGGCACTCCCGTAGAGGTGGCGATGATATACAACAGCGATTTCAATGAGAACGTACATTCGTACGTGAACAATATCAACACGATAGAGGGCGGTACCCATGTGGCGGGTTTTCGTGCGGCTTTGACGCGCGTTATGAAGAAGTATGCGGAGGAAAGCAAACTGCTGGAGAAAGCCAAACTCCGTGACAAAGAGGGCAATGCGACCATTGATCCGAATGATTTTCGTGAGGGGTTGACGGCGGTTATCTCTGTAAAGGTGGCGGAGCCGCAGTTTGAAGGCCAGACCAAGACCAAGTTAGGCAATTCGGAGGTGGCGGGTATGGTGTCCTCTGCCGTGAGTGAGGCATTGACCAACTATCTTGAGGAGCATCCTGATGATGCCAAGCGCATTGTGGAGAAGGTCATTCTGGCGGCTCAGGCGCGTATAGCGGCGCGGAACGCACGTCAGAGCGTGTTGCGCAAGTCTCCTTTGAGCGGCGGCGGACTGCCGGGCAAACTGGCGGACTGTGCATCGAAAGACCCCGCCGAATGCGAACTTTTCCTTGTCGAGGGTGACTCCGCAGGCGGTACAGCCAAAACAGGTCGCGACCGTGCCCACCAGGCAATCCTGCCTTTGCGAGGCAAGATACTGAACGTGGAGAAAGCGATGGAACACAAGGTGTTTGAGTCGGAAGAGGTAAGGAATATATTCACCGCGTTGGGTATCACCTTTGGCACGGAGGATGATCCGAAGGCGTTGAATCTGTCGAAGATACGTTATCACAAGGTGATAATAATGGCGGATGCCGATGTGGATGGCGCGCACATAGCCACCCTGATTATGACGCTCTTCTTCCGTCACATGAAAGAGGTGATTGAGCAGGGACATCTGTATATAGCGATGGCACCTCTGTATATGTGTTCGAAGGGCAATTACAAAGAGTACTGCTGGAACGACCAGCAGCGTCACGACTTCATAATGAAGTACGGCAACGGCGATGAGAAACAGATCAAGACGCAGCGATACAAAGGTCTTGGTGAGATGTCCGACGAGCAGCTGTGGGAGACGACGATGGATCCCGAACGCCGCCTGCTGAAGAAAGTGACCATAGAGAATGCGGCGGAGGCTGACCGCACCATAGCGATGCTGATGGGCGATGACGTGGCTCCGAGACGCGAGTTTATCGAACAGAACGCCACATACGCAAAGATAGACGCATAAGAAATGAATGTAGCCGTCTATTGTTCAGCCAAGGATTGTATTCCGGAGGATTATCTTCGCTTAGGTGACGAGTTGGGCGAATGGCTTGCCTTGAACGGGTACAGTCTTGTTTATGGAGGTGCGACTGGGGGGCTGATGTCACGTGTTAGCGATTCATACCGCAAGGCTGCGGACTTGGGCGGCGTGACGGCTGAGCGACGCGGGAGGATAATAGGTGTGGTGCCTAACCGCATCATCCACTCAAGGCGCAAGGCACAAAACTGCGATGTGCTGTTTGTGGTAGGTACTATGGCGGAGCGAAAGCAGAAGATGCGCGACTTGGCAGACTGTTTTGTGTGTCTGCCCGGCAGTTACGGTACGCTGGACGAGATGTGTGATGTGATATCGTCAGGTACGGTGGGCGAACACAGGAAGCCGCTTTTTGTGGTCAATTATGAGCGTTTTTATGACGGTCTGCTAACGGAGTCAGAACACATGCACAGTCTTAAGTTTCTGCCCGAACAGGAAATATATGCACCTGTGTATGTGGAGAAACTCAATGATTTGTATGAGTGCCTTAAGTCGATAACAAATTAAAAAGTAAATTATTTAACACCCAAAGATATGAATCTATTCTTTTTAAGAGCCGTTTTGCGTCGTGAGTTGCTCCTCACCCCGAAGTTTGAAGAGTTAATGGAGAAGACCCGTCTTGATGCTGAACGCTATCGCAAAGTGGAGCAAACGGACAAGTTCCGTGAGTACTTGATGTTGGAGAAAGTGGTCGCAAGTTCCGATTTTCAAGCGAAGAAGAGGGAACTGACTCGTAAGAAGTACAAGGAAACCGAGGAGTCAAGGAAAATGACCCGCCTTGCCGAGTTGAAGAAAGACAAATATGTTCGTCAGTACTTGAAGAACGGTGAGGGCGAAAGCCGTCAGTCAGTCATACAATACGAGGAATTGCGCAAAGAGATAGAGACTGAAGATTTCCGTCTCAGGAATGCTTTCTGGCAAGATGCCAATCGCTGGCAAGGTACGGATGAGGGCAGGCAGGAGGCGCGTTTTGAGGCTCTCAAAAAAGATGAGGATATACAATTCTATCTGAAAGCCAACAAAAGCGCCATTGAGCAGTTTGAACAGTTTGAGAAGGTTTATGAGGACGATTTCACTTGGACACGATTAGAGGCAAGTGACTGGAAACCAGGTATCGTTTATCCGTCAGACAAGTTTGTCCGTGAGCATACCTTTACCAACGAACTGCAGGCATACAACAAAGGCCTCAACATAGAGACGGCAGACAGTATATTGAATATCCAGACAATAAAAGAGAACGTTACCGCTCCTGCCTGGGATGCCAAGAAAGGTATGGTAATGAAAGACTTCAAGTACACGTCTGACATTATCAGCAACGACAAAGTGGCGATAGAAGAAGGAATGGTGGTGCAGGTGAAGGTACGTTGCAGAGGTTTCCTCAATCATGGTATTTATCTCCGCAGCAAGAAACATATACCTTTCATCAGTCTGTTCGACTACACAGGTCTGAAAGCATACGTAGGCGCAAAAGACAAGCTTGACAGCAATGACCACCTGAAGATGCTGGACGGTTTGCAACCTATCAGATATATAGTCTATACAGTCTCGTGGCAGAAAGATGAGATAGTGTGGTTTGTCAATAACCTCGAGGTCTATCGGACAAAAAATCTGATTCCTTTTGGCGAGAAACTGTATATGCACTTGTATTCTTTCATTTCGCCCAAGGCACGCAGGGTGACAGAAGGTAAGTTGCAAGTGGACTGGGTCCGCGTTTACAAAAGAAAGAAGTAAGTATGTTCCTTATAGCCGGTCCCTGTGCCATAGAGGGCAGGGACATTGTTTTTCATACAGCTGAGACTCTCAAGGCGGTTTGTCAGGAGCTTGAAATGCCTCTCTATTTCAAGTCATCGTATGACAAGGCCAACCGCACGTCTTTGTCCGGCCGGGGTGTCGGGATGGACGAGGGGCTGCGCATACTGCAAGAGGTAAAGGAGCAGTTCGGATTGCCTATACTGACCGATGTACACGAGTCGTGGCAATGTGCGGCTGTGAGTGAAGTGGCGGATGTGCTGCAGATACCGGCGTTCCTGTCGCGTCAGACGGACTTGTTGCAGGCTGCGGCGCGCACGGGGAGAACGGTGAATGTGAAGAAAGGTCAGTTTATGGCGCCATGGGATATGCGCGGGGCAATAGACAAGATACGGACCGTGTCGCCGGAGGCAGATATATGGCTGACGGAGCG
Source organism: Paludibacteraceae bacterium (assembly GCA_024683975.1). Taxonomy (GTDB): domain Bacteria; phylum Bacteroidota; class Bacteroidia; order Bacteroidales; family Paludibacteraceae; genus Colicola. The sequence continues at coordinate 4,037 of JAIKXR010000001.1, read as the reverse complement.
CGGTTCGTCGTTTGGCTACGGGAGGCTGGTGGTGGATATGACGGGGATAGTGGAAATGCGGCGGTTGGGTTGTCCAGTGGTGTTCGATGCCACACATTCGGTTCAGCAACCTTCCGGTCAGGAGGGTGTGACGGGGGGCAACAGAGAGTTGGTGCCGTATCTTATGCGTGCGGCCATAGCGGTGGGCATAGACGGGCTTTTCCTTGAGGTACACCCCGATCCGGACAAGGCCATTTCAGATGCAGCCAACCAGGTGCGGCTGGCCGATATAAATGATATTCTGACGCAAGCTGTCCGTATGCAGCAAACAATGGACACATTATGAGCAACGACACACAACGTGCGAAAGAGGTCTTTCGCGAGGAGATAGCTGAACTGGAGAAACTGTCTGACAGTATAGACAGCAGTTTTGAGCGGGCTGTTGATATGATGTACGATTGTGAAGGTCAGGTGGTGGTGATGGGTATTGGCAAGACCGGCATTATAGGTCATAAGATAGCCTCTTCGTTGGCATCAACCGGTACAGAGTCCATCTTTGTCAATGCGGCGGAGGCAGTGCATGGAGACTTGGGTATGATCAACAGCCAGGATGTGGCTTTATTGGTGAGCAACAGCGGAACGACCTCGGAGATTATCAACGTTGTGGCTCCTCTCCGCCGGATAGGTTGCCGTCTGATAGCGATGACGGGTGATCCGCATTCCAAGTTAGCACGGCTTTGTGATTTGACGCTTTCAGTGCATGTGGACAAGGAGGCTTGTCCTTTAGGATTGGCGCCGACCACTTCCACCACAGCCACTCTGCTGATGGGCGATGCGCTGATTGTGTGCCTGATGGAACGCCGTCATTTCAAGGCGGAGAACTTTGCCGTTTATCATCCGGGTGGCGCTTTGGGACGCAAATTGTTAGGACGCGTCAATCAGCACATGACTACTGCCGTACCCAGGGTGCAGACCACCACGCCTTTCCGGCAATTGGCGGCGGAAATGAGCTACAAGCACTTGGGAATGACGATGGTTTATGAGGGTGAGCAGTGCATAGGTATCATTACAGACGGTGACTTGAGGCGGGCTATCCAAAAGTATGACGACCTGCATATAACGGCACGCGACATAATGACTCCCTCGTATAAGCATATAGACAAGAACGCACTGCTCAGCGATGCATTGGCGGTGATGGACAAGTATAATATAACTACGCTGGCGGTCACCGATACGCCTGAAACGCAGGAGATTATCGGTATCATTTCCATTCATCATATCATTGACTTTGCTTAAGTCTTCTATTGTATAAAAGGCACGGCTTATGGTAGAAAAATTCGATTATCTGATAATAGGCGGCGGTGTGGCCGGAATGAGTTTTGCTCTCAAGATTGCCCGTGAGCAGAAGTACCGAATAGCACTGTGCTGCAAGACCACTCTTGATGAGGCTAACACGGCGAAGGCCCAGGGTGGGGTGGCAAGTGTTACCAACCTGTTGCAGGACGATTTTGAGAAGCATATTCACGACACGATGGTGGCGGGTGACTGGCTCAGTGACCCTGCCGCTGTTGAGCAGGTGGTTCGCAATGCTCCCGCGCAGATTGAAGAGTTGGTGCATTGGGGGGTCAATTTTGACAAGAACGCTGACGGTCAGTACGACTTGCATCGTGAGGGAGGACACTCGGAGTTCCGTATTCTTCACCATGCGGACGACACGGGCGCGGAGATTCAACGCGGATTGATGGAGTCGGTGCGTCATAATCCTTTCATAACTGTTCTTGAGAACCATTTTGCCGTCGAGATTATCACGCAACACCATTTGGGGCAGCTCGTCACCCACCATACGCCCGACATCGAGTGCTATGGCGCATATATACTTAATCCTGACACGCAGAAGATTGACACCTACCTGAGTCGTATTACGGTCATTGCTACGGGTGGAGTAGGGGCTGTCTATAGTTCGACCACCAACCCCAATATAGCCACTGGTGACGGTATAGCGATGGTTCATCGCGCACGGGGACAGATTAAAGACATGGAGTTCGTACAGTTCCATCCGACGGCGCTGTTCCACCCGGGCGAGACCCATCCCGCGTACCTTATCACGGAGGCTATGCGCGGGTATGGAGGCATACTGCGGCTGCCTGACGGCGAGGAGTTCATGCAGAAGTACGATGAGCGTCTTAGCCTTGCCCCACGCGATATTGTGGCACGTGCCATAGACAACGAGATGAAGATTCACGGTATTGACCACGTATGCCTCGATGTCACTCATAAGGATGCCGGTGAGACGCGGCACCATTTCCCCAATATCTACCAGAAGTGCTTGGGCATAGGTATAGACATAACCAAAGACTATATTCCTGTTACGCCCTGTGCGCACTATATGTGTGGCGGTATCAGGGTCAATCTGAACGGCGAGAGCACTATCCGTCGGCTTTATGCCATCGGTGAGTGCAGCTGTACGGGGCTGCACGGTGGCAACCGCCTTGCCAGCAATTCGCTTATAGAAGCCGTCGTCTATGCCGATGCCGCTGCCAAGCATAGCCTGCATATTATCAGCGGTTGCGACTTCAACGACCGCATTCCCTCGTGGAACGATGAAGGCACGATGTCCAACGAGGAGAAAGTCCTCATCTCGCAGGACAAGAAAGAGGTGGGTCAGATTATGTCCGCATACGTGGGCATTGTCCGCAGCGACCTGCGTCTGCACCGTGCATGGGAGCGTCTGGACCTGCTTTATGAAGAGACCGAGGACCTTTTCAAACGTGTGCGCCCGACGAGGGACATCTGCGAGTTGCGCAATATGATTAACGTGGGCTATCTCATTACACGTCAGGCTCTTGAGCGAAAGGAGAGCCGTGGCTTGCACTACACCATCGACTATCCGCGTAAAGACCAGTCCCCCTCGCAAGAAGTATGGTAAGAGTCATTGCGCTCCATAGTGTCATTCCTTTGCGCGCAGAGGCTGCCGAGACCGCCGAAATGGTCACGCAGATGCTCTTTGCCGAAACGGCTGATGTACTCGAAGACGCACGCCGGTGGACACGTATACGCTTGCATCAGGACGGACAGGAAGGATGGGCTGACACTAAGATGCTCACACCTATGTCCGATAACGAATGGGGCGAACATCAGCGCATTGAGCAGTTGTCTATGTCCATCAACAGGGGCTTCGTCCCGCGTGTCGCGCTGCCTATGACCTATGCCGTTAGCGAGAACAACGGACAGACACTTCCTTTGACAGCTGGCACACGGCTGCTAACATATAAGAACGGCAAGTTCACTCTGTTAGGCGTGCGTTTCCGCGTTGACCCGCAGGCGGTCATTACAGTCCCTATCGGTATCAGTTTGGACAGCCTGATGCAGACTACGCGTTTCTTCCTCAATATACCTTATCTGTGGGGAGGCAAGAACGCCTTGGGAATGGATTGTTCGGGTTTCACGCAGACCGTCTTTTCGATGTTTGGCGTTGCTCTGCCGCGTAATGCGTCCGAGCAGTACGGACTCTCGCAGATGGTGATGAAGCGTAACCCCCTTTTCAGTGTAAGCAATCCTGTCTATTCGCTTGAGCATTCAATGCCGGGTGACCTGCTTTTCTTCGACCATCCCGCCAAGTTGGATGACGATACGCCACAGTCTTCGACTGAGATTGAGCGTGTGCCTCTGCCTGCCACCACTATTGAGCAACCGCACATCACACATGTAGGCATTCTGCTTGATAAGAAAAATGTGCTGCACTGTTCGGGGCGCGTCAAGGTTGAACGCATTGACAACCACGGTATTCTTTCTATGGAATCGGCTGACGCTGACCATCCAAACGGACGTTACACCCATCATCTCGTCCATATCTCACGCCCCGAATAACCGCTTTTTCCGACACTGCAGCATACTTGTCCCCGCCACTCCAATATACATATCCCCCAATCTCGCTATTCCTGTTCCGTAGTGCCACATTCATGTCCCTGCAACATCTCCACATTTTGCAGCGTCCTTTCCACTATCTGCTACGTAATATACACGATAGATATACGTTAGATATACGTTAGATATACGTT
>JAIKXR010000170.1 GCA_024683975.1 Paludibacteraceae bacterium | reverse complement strand
AGAGGCAGTTCTGCCATCACTGCCAAACCCACTGCCTCTGACTTAAGGCTCAGACCCGGACCCGATGTCGAGGTACACGCAAGGTCACCTGCAAAAGCAGCTCCGACTGCTGTGCATACACCGGCTATCTCGTCTTCAGCTTGTACTACTACTACCCCCATATCCTTGCGGGCCGCCAATTCTTGCATAATATCTGTGGCAGGAGTGATAGGATACGAACCGAGGAATAGTTGTTTGCCGCTCTTCTGTGCTGCCGCTATCAGACCCCAGGCAGTGGCTTTATTGCCTGCTATGGATGTGTAGGTGCCGTGTGCGAGGTCTTCGGCTTTTTCCACATTGATAGTATTGATGTTCAGTGCTGTATTGTTGCCGTAGTTATAACCATCGGTAAGCACCTTTACATTCGGGGCTATTAGAGCGGGCTTCTTCGCAAACTTGCCTTCAAGGAAGTGAATAGCCTTGTCGATAGGACGGTTGAACAGCCAGCATACGACACCGAGGGCAAACATGTTGCGCGATTTGAGTATCGCCTTGTTGTCCATTCCGCTGTCTTTCAGCGACTCTTTGGTCAGCGCAGTCAGAGCCACCGGCACTATCTGCACACTCTCAGGAATACCCAATTCCGTAAACGGATTGTCAGTCTTGTACAACGCTTTCTCCAAATCCACCTTGTTGAAAGAATCGGTATCAACTACGATTACCGCATCTTTCTTGTACATTGAGTCCTCTTCAACATACTGTGCACCGGTTTGATTGAACTTGCTGCCTAGTGTGCAGACTTTCAAGGCTGCCGCGTTCATTGCCACAATCACGTCTGCCTTGTCGCCCGGCGTATATACGCCGTTGCCCAAGCATACTTGGAATCCGCTCACGCCTCCCAATGTGCCCTGAGGCGCACGAATCTCGGCAGGAAAGTCCGGCAGTGTCGAAATCTCCTCGCCGAGGATAGCACTCAACGACGAGAACATATTTCCCGTCAGCTGCATACCGTCACCCGAGTCTCCGCAGAATCGAATAACTACATTTTGCTTTTGCATGTTAAATGAAATTATTGGTTGATTAAATTATGAATAGTTGCCGCTTATTGACAATAACGCCGCAAAATTACGGCATATTTTCCACCCCTCAAAAAGAATATGCTAAAAAATCAGCCTCTTGTCAAAACATCGCTTTTATCACCACCTTGCCATTCGTCCCCGGCATAGGATAGTTGAGTATTATATCGTATTGCTGATTAAGCACGTTATTTACTTCAACCGATGCTGACAGTTGCCACTCTTTGAGTCTGAACACCTTCGACAAAGCCAAATCATGAGTGTACCATGAAGGCTCATAGTTCATAGCTATGTTGGCTGAATTATGATACCTCTCACCTACATAAATGAAACTATAGTTGAGCGACCAGTCCCTCCACGACAGGCAGCTCGTCACCGAACCGGAATGTAAAGGTATGTATGCTATCTGACCGCCGTAAGTTATTGCGTCTGTCTTGTCGGTCATATCCCGTGCACGCTGATATGTGTATGTCACCTGCAAGTCCCAATGTATATCGTGTGCAAATGCCCACGTCAGACCCACGTTCGCGTCCACACCTGTTATCTCAACGTATCCCAAGTTCATCATCTGCCATCTGTACTGACTGTTGCCCTTTGGTATGGCAACTATCTTATTCTCCACTTGGTTGAAATAGAAATCGCCTTTCACGTGTATCTTCATTCCCTGCAGAGCTTTGTTGTTCAGCGTCAGTGTCTTAGTGTATTCAGCCCCCGCATCGTATTGTGTCGCATCCTCAGGCTTCAGACTTATGTTGCCAACGTCAGTATAATAAAGGTCATTGAAGGTAGGCATCCTGAAAACTTTCTTATAGAACGCCCTTATATAGAATTCCTCCCGCAAGTATGGCTTATATGACAGAAAGACTGCCGGAGTGAACCGCTGTAACTTCTCTGCCGCATGATTGGTCTGTTGGGTAGAGCGTTTAATCTCATCGCTCACCGATGAACTCAATACTGATGCTTGGGCACTTATCCACTTATAGTGCCACGCCGTCGCTACCGCCACCAGTCCTGTATGCCTGCGAGGGTAGGGGAAATTGACTAACGATGCTTCTAATGTGTTGAACTGATAGTCACCGCTCACCGACACTCCCCACCACCTGAAAATGTCGTATTGCAACGCCGTTGTCAGGTATATCTCATGTTGGGTGAATTTGTTGTCTATATACATCAGTGTTGTGTCCGGATTCAGATAACGCATATAGTCGTTGCTGTACTTGCCGCTCACTGTCCATTTGAGCGTTCGGTGACCTTCGCCTGTGATGCGCTCACCCAAATCCCACTCATCCTGAAAAGAACCTTGTACAAAACTGTTCCTGTCCCATTGCCTCTGCGAACTTGTCCAGACGTTCCGTATTATAGCCCTTGGTATACCTTTCTCAGACTGATAATAATAGCCCTTGAAGTGCCATTTGCCACGTGGCAGATAGCCGAACAGACCGGCCTCTGCCCTGAATGACTGCACATCGCCGTTCTGACGTATGCCAACTGTGTCCCAAGCCACAGTATGGTCAGGATTGAACTGATGACGCCGAAAATGGTAACGCCCCGTCGCGTATGTGTATTCGGCATTGGCACTCAAATGCAGATTATCCGTCAGTTTATGCTCATACAGCACCGACGGATTAGCTAACCCGAACGTCCCTGCTTTCATTGACACTTGCACGTTATACCTCTTGTCACCACTGAAAACAGGTCTGCGGGTTCTCAGATACAATGTGCCTGCCGAACCATAATCCTTGGCTGATTGTAGCAGTTCGCTCTTCTGACCGTTGTATAGACTGATCTCTTCAAGATTATCCATCGAAAACTTGCCCAAATCAACCGTCCCGTTCTGTGCGTTGCCGATCTCTATCCCGTCATAAAAAACGCCCAGATGGTGAGAACCCATCGAACGTATGTCCACAGTCTTTATACCTCCCACACCACCGTAGTCTTTTATCTGCACCCCGGAGAAGTATCTCAATGCATCTGCCACACTTTGCACACTCAGCTGTTGCAGCCTCGTACCTGACAGACGCTGAACAGGCATCACCGCATCTGTCTTGCGCTGTGCAGTCACCTGTACTTCGTCTATCACAAACTGATCTGTGATGGAATCTGACTTAAGCGAATCAGTCGGCATGGCAAAAAGCCACACCGACTGAATAATCATTATCCCTATTGTCAGAAAAAGTCTCACTGATTAGTGCTTGCGACCTTGCAAGTCGTACATCTCGCCGTTGCGAATGATATACAACTCATTGCCGACCACTACTTTCTCCGCTCTTGCGTTGCTCTCTACATCGTCCAATGCGGTAGCATCGGGAATGTATCCCAAATCAGGGGCGACATAACCTTCAGGCTTGGCACTGCCAAAATTGTCCAGGCAGAAATAAAGAGGTGCGTTGTCGTAGTATGTAATGCCGTTGTCGTACGATATCCGGTCGGTTGATTGCATCGCAAACAATATCTCGTCTATCTCTCCAAGTCCGCTCAGATCAACGTAGGTCCAATCGGCTATATAACGACCCTTGCTCGCTAACTCTACCTTCACGGTATCTACAACGGCGCCGGCTTTCTTTCCTATCACGAACAGCACCAGTTCATCGTTATAAGTGAACTTGCGGGCGGGAGCCTGTGTGCCGTTCACGAATGCCTCAACTGTATAAGCGTTGTTATTGACGAAGAATCCCTGAACTGTCTGTGCCGTGAACGTGATGCCGTTATTGCCGGAATAATCGTAAGTCCATACGCAGAAGTTGTCGCCCTCGTATGCGCCGCCTGAAGTGCTGCGGTAAGGCTCCATGTAACCGGTTGATGTCTTCTCTGTGTCATCGCTTACTATAAACGAGTAATAATAGTAGGCGGGGGCGTATGTTCCGTCTTTGTAAGTGGTGAAAGTGAAATCACCGCTATACCATTGGTTCACACCGTCGCCCCAGATCTCATTGATACCGGCAGACACATCTTCAAAGGTGGCTGCCTGCGTCTCTTCGGTCGCTTTGCCAGCCTTACGCGGCTCTGTTGCCATCACTTGCATGCCCGTAAAGAGTAGCATTACTGAAAAAAGATAAATTTTCTTCATAATCTGAATCGTTTATAATTGGTTGTTATTTACTAAACTTTCCTGCGTCTGAATATCAATTATTTATGAATAATTCATGATAACTCATGTTTTGTTTAATACAAATTGCCGGAAATCATCCATAAATCTCGCTCGGTACGCCGCCTGTCCCGCTTGGTACGCAGGAAACCCGCCTGCGGTTCAAGTCCTTTTCCGGCAAAGAGCAAAGTTTCACTCTTCACTCATCTCTCGCACTCTTCAACTGATAAAACTCACATCGCCCTTCCCGTCTCGGAAGAAAGGCAACACTTTTTTATTGCTGATGGCAGGTTTTCTGGCTCGTTCCATGTTCACCGTCTTCCCGATTCTTTCGTCTTTTCTTTAGCATCTCCCCAAGCATCCACTTGGACCGCAGAGATCCTCGTCTGCCTTTGTTGCATCTCCCTTGCTAAACATGGGTTCCTGTCTGCATCAGTAACAGCCCCCTTGGTACGCAGGTGTCTCGTCTGCGGTCAGGATAATAGCATCTTCCCGCTTGGACTACGGACATCCCCGTCCGCATAAATGCAACTTCTAAAAGACTAAATCAGTGACTAATTAGAATTTGATGAACACTTTGAAAGAACTCACAGCAGCCGGTCTGCACAGGATTCCCACCTGTTTCCCTTTTCTTCAAGATGTTGAACAACCGCCCAAAGCACCATCTGCGACGCAAAAATACTACAACTTTTTATATCTGCATAAAAAAAATCACATTTCTTCACTCGTCACTATTAATTCCCCATTCCCCATCTTATTAATTTAAGTTTCGCAAGTTGATTGAATCGTGTCTCTGACGCGACATTGAAACGATTTTGGTCATCAATGGTCATCAGATTTTGATTGTAACCGGCTGAAAATGGTCATTTTAATATGCGTTAAGTGCTGTACTTCTTTGCGATGTTCACCGAACGCGATATTGATTTTTGTAATTGACGGAAAATCAGTCATTTGTAAATTTTAGGTTATGCGAAGGTTATGTAAAGGTATTGGGAAAGTGTTATAATATGCTGAAAATAAACCGAATGTAATGCGGAAGAAATAATGTAATATTTTGGATCAATGGTCGTCAATAGTTCCTATTGTTCCCAATACACGAAATACACGCCACTATAAAATGTGTCGGATAAGAAATTACAACTTGCGAAACTTGATTTATTAATTCCCCTTCTTTCAGTTCCCGGTTCTCCCGTATCTTCCCCATAGGTCACCCAAATGTCGTACAAATGTAGCTAAAATATGGCTCACAGGTAACTCAAATGTCAAAAGATGTCATCAATAACTGTCCTTGTTCTTGCTATGCCTGTTCACAATAGGTTATGATTTTATTCTCAATTTGTATGAAAATGCCACCTTATCGAAAAGAAATGATAATTTTTGTCAAATTATTTGCAGTGAAACAAAAATATTGTAACTTTGCCGCGATTTGGTGGTGAGGGATTAGGCTTGCAGTTATCTGTCACCAGCCATAGAGCAAAGAAAGTTAAAGTCTTTGACTTACGGAAGTGGAAGTGTTGCAACATTTTGTGATGAATACACAATTCTTGAAATAATCTTAAAATCATACGAATATGAAGAAAATTTACTTGTTTTTGATAGCGACTTGCCTGTCGTTAAGTGGTCTCTTTGCACAAGCACTTGTCGCAGAGCAGGGAATGAATAGTATTCCCGATGAAGTAAATATTGTAGGTAGCAGAAACAACGCCCCGCAGGCAACTTATTCCTATCATTATAGTTTTGATGAAGATGGCACTTTAGAAACTTATTATTTCTTTAAGGGTTCCGGAACCGGCATAACTGCAATCTCATTAGTAGATATTATTTGGTTACCTCTGCCTAATAATACCAATGGAGAGCAAATGCAGTATTCGATGTCCTATAAGTCCTCTGTCGGGCAAACGCATTATGGACAGATTTCTTGTCCTCCTCCCGGAACATATACAATAGTAACATCTTCGAGCAATATGGATGCCAATAGTAAAATGTGGGCAGGAGGCGATTTGTCTTATGGAACAGTAACTTCTTCTAATAGTGCTACGTACGGGTATTATTACAATGTCGTTGCTGATGACATATATCAAGGTACAAACTGTGACATAGAAACAACAGGTTATGCAGATTCGTGGATATCGTATGATGGCAAAAGTACTACGAATTTCAAAAGCGGTTCATTTACTGTTGAACTGGGGCGTCATGGATATCCGTATATATATTCTACATCCTTAAAAGATGTAAATAACAATTCACTTGATATTACTATCAATGATAGCCGTAATTTGACTACGACCTATATTTCAGCTGAAATGATTCCTAATCGGGAAGAAATGACGGTATCATTGTCAGGAGATGATGGTAATGGTAACCAAATGAAATTTGTGTTCAATGTGTCGGACTTCAATGAAAATGGAAGTGTACCGGCGGGAACCTATACGGTTGGAACCGATGTTAGCGGTATGGTGTATGATTTGGACGGATTCACGTCTTGGCAATTATCTCGCGGAACGTTTACTGTTGCATACGATAGCGAAGGGAGGATAACGATGTCTGTATCATCGTTATATGGTCTGTCAGATGGTGTAGAATACACGCTCAACCTTTCGATGAATGGCATAAATGTTTCTATTGTAGCATGTCCCGAAGTTGTTTACTTTATTTCCAATGGAGATTTATACGCAAGCAATTTTATATCAGAGGGAACCAATACTACAGTATATCATTTGGGTTGGTTTAAGGATGGAGATAACTCCAAACGCCCCGGTTTGCAAATGTCGTTCTGTTTCTCAAAATCCGACATTCGCTATGTGAACGGGAAAGTTGTACCGCCGGATGGCACTTATCCCTTCCACCCTGGTAATCACTTTAAGGCAATTCTCACAAATTCGAGCGGATATAGTACGGAAGAAGAGGTAACAACAGTTAATAACCATACAGTGGCAGGGTATCAGTGGATATTGTTGGAGGACGACCAATTTAACAGAATTAGTGCAAAAAGTTCTTTTTTAGATGAGTCTAATACTCGCTACTATCTAAATTCAGGCTATGTAACTATCTCTACTCAATCTGACGGTGTTCATATCGTAGTTGAGGCGAACGGTGGAACTGACCCCGATGATGTGATGAATTTGCCTTTCAAATTTATAATCCAGCCTAATTCAGGCGGTTATAAGTTTGATGTGAGCGAAATTGTTGGTGAAGGCTCCGTCACCAAGACTCCCGAAAAATGTCTCTATCAAGAAGGCAGTCAGATTATTCTCGCGCCACAACCGGCTGAAGGCTGGACTTTTACCGGCTGGACAGGAGATTGCGCCAACCTCATCACTGACAACGGCGACGGCACATACACTTTTACCGTCCCCGCGAACGACTGCGCTGTAATTGCCAATTTCGAAGAAAGCATCGGTTATACACTGACTTGGGACTTCAACGGCGGCGTTACTACCTCGCAGGACAATGAATATACACACGGTAAAAATATACCCGAAGGTGAGTTCATCTTCGCTCCGCAAGACCCCACTCGTGAAGGCTATCATTTCGACGGCTGGCTCAATAGTGTGACAAACGTTGTAGAAACGGCAGAAGCAGGTATGATGCCTTCGCTGATGCCGGACGAAGATTTAACTTATATCGCGCAATGGACTGCGAATGCCTGTGCCTATACGGTACATTTTGATTCCAACGGTGGTAGCGGCACAATGACCGACCAAGAGTTCACTTGCGGTGTGGCTGATAACCTCAATCCGAATGAGTTTGTCGGACCGGCTGCCACCATAACCTACAACTACCACGGCGCAACAAGCGGAGACGACGAACCTTCTGCTACCGTTAATAAACCTTTCGGCGTTTGGGAAGACAATGTTGAGGAAGAATTGCACGATGACAAAGAAGAGATTAACCTCTCCGTTTCTAACGGTGCAACTGTTACGATGACTGCGCAATGGGATTGGTATCCGAGTATAACACTCCCGACACCTGAAAAGACCGGCTACTCATTCAACGGATGGTACACAGAGGAAACAGGCGGTACGCTGAAAGGAGAAGGCGGTGCAAGTTTCACCCCCGCAGGAGACATAACCCTCCACGCACAATGGACGGCAAATACCTATACCGTCACTTTCCAAGACACGGAAGCCGATGGCGGCACGGTATGGCAGAACACCCCCTTTGCGTATGGCACAACACCTGCTTACAACGGCAATGAGACACCCTCCAAAGATGCGACAGCCGAATACTCATACGTGTTTGCCGGTTGGACTGATGGCATAACAGAGTACTCGATAGGAACGGCTCTGCCCATAGTAACAGGTGAGGCGACATATTTTGCAATCTACACCCAAGTTCCTGTATCATACGAATTGAGTTGGGACGTTAACAATGGCAACGAACTGACCGGCGAATATACCAACGGTCAGGTTGAGTACAACGCGCAAATCATCGCTCCGGCAACCCCGACTCGAGAAGGCTACACCTTCGCAGGCTGGCTCAACAGCATAAAGAGTGAAGTGGAGAACCCCGATGCGGAAACGAATGTTATGTCGACCGCAATGCCCGCTCAACCTCTTACCTATACCGCTCAATGGACC
>JAIKXR010000168.1 GCA_024683975.1 Paludibacteraceae bacterium | reverse complement strand
GGCAACCTCGAATATAACTTGCCTGCCGCCGCATGGAAATACTGCTATTTATCCACACTCGAAGAAACAGATGTGGAACACTTGACACGTTTATTCCCGGACGCAAATGTATTCCAGTATAATTATCTTGACGATGATATTGATTATATTGCCGCCAAAGTCAAAATGGAGAAAGATAAGTTGGCTTCCAAAGATGTCTTTGCTTCTTATCATAAACTCCCGCAGAAACTGGTTGACGATCTCAATAATCCGAATATCAAATGGATAATACTTATCAATCCTCCATTTGCTACAGCGCAAGTTTCGGGTACAAATGGTGAGAGCAAAAAAGGTGTTTCAGACACTCATATACGTCGATTGATGCATGCATGCAATTTAGGAGAAGTAAGTAGAGAACTATTCTCGCAATTCATTTTTAGAATTAAGTATGAGTTTGGCAACAAGTCGGCTCATCTTGCACTATTTTCTAAAATTAAATATCTTAATGCTACTAATGATAGGAAATTAAGAGAGTCTCTGTTTGATTTTACGTTTGAAAAGGGATTTATTTTTTCATCTGTCAATTTCTCGGGAACATCATCGGCTAGTCAGTTCCCGGTAGGTATGCTTATATGGGATTTGAGTACTTCTAATAAATTGGAGGAGCAAAACATCATCTTGGATATATATAACACAAAGGGAGATATCATAGGTCATAAGCATATTGATTTTAGAACGGAATATTTAAGTAAATGGATATATAGACCAGCGACAACACATAAAATGCCTCCATTTGGATCTGCTATAGAAATCAAGGCATCAAATAAAGATAGACGAGATAGAGCGGCAGATGGATTCCTTGCTTCTTTGATGTGTGCAGGTAATGATTTTGGTAGTCAAAATTATGTATATTTCTTATCGGCTCCGGCAGTGAGTGCGGGTGCTCTATCAGTAGTTAGAGAAAACTTTGAACAGTCGGTTGTTTTGCATGCAGCGAGAAAAATACCTCAAGCAAATTGGATTAATGACAGAGATCAATTCCTTGCTCCTACCAAAGAACTCTCCGATGAATTTATCACCGACTGTGCATTGTGGTCATTATTCGCTGACAGTAACCAGACAGCAGCATTAAAAGACGTGGTTTACGAGGGCACAACCTATCAAATACACAATCATTTCTTCCCGTTCTCTATTAATGAACTAAAAAAATAGCGGATAACGGATTCAGACATTCGTCAAACGCTACTTTCTGCGGAAGACACCTTCGTTTGCAAGTGGTTGGCCGCACATACATTATCGCCGGAAGCACAAGCACTCCTTAATAAAGGGAAAGAGATTTATCGATTCTATTTTGAGAACTTGAATCAGTTACGCACGAATAAGTTCAAGATTGAGACGTGGGATGCAGGCTGGTATCAAATACGCATGGCGCTTAAGAACGCAGACTTAGCGGCTGACAAAATGAGTGAATTGAAAGCATTACACCGCTCCTTGCGAGACAAACTCCTTCCACAATTAACAGAATATGGTATTCTCTAATAAAAAGAGGGAAAGTAATAACAACGCATTTGTTGAATGGCGATTCTAACGTCTTTGTTCATTACCCTCGAATCTGATTCAAGTTCAAATCGTATGTTCATTACCCCGGATTTTATCCGGCATCCTCTTTTTCATGTGCGCGAGTCATCATCCTCGCGTTTCTGTTTCTTAATTATGCAAATTGTCAATCAGCATTTTCTTTTCCCTTCCCTTAAATTTGAAATATTAAATATCAATCAACTAACTTTTTTACCAAGAGTCATCCTGACAAGACTGCTCTGCTGAACGGGTAAGACCAGGCCATGCAGGCATTGTTTGTCCAATGTAGTGAAGTTTATTACCAGTTGCGAAATATGTTGTATGGGATATATCGACATAATTGACCAAAACACGTTTGCCTAACTCACAATTTTATAGTACTTTTGCGGCGTTAAAACGGAAATCAGCAAGAAATAATATGGAAAATACAGTGTTATCACGCGCAGAGGCAGAAATGAAACTAAATGAGCCATATTAGAGGGGGATTATAAATGTAATCACTATACGCAAAAAAAGAAAACAGTTTGTTCGATTGAACAGTTAATCTTCAGGAATATTCTTAAATAATTTTTTCTTATGGCACAGGGATTTGGGCAGACGTGGTGGGGGCAGGAGTGGCTGAAGGCACTGACACACATTGACTATGAAAACCGTATTCCACGCGGGGCGACATACGCCCGCAAAGGAGCGGTAACAAGCATAAAGATAAAAGACAATGTGATCGATGCCCGTGTGCAGGGCAGCAGGCGGACTCCTTACAAAGTGGCAATTGTTGTTCCAACGTTCTCCAAAGAGCAGGTGGAGCGGTTGATACAGGAACTTATGCGGCAGCCTGCCATCATTTCCAATCTGCTTAACCGACAGTTGAATCCGGAAATACATACTATATGCAAACGCATTGGTATCAGTGTGTTTCCCACGCGTTGGGACGACCTCGATATGCATTGTTCGTGTCCCGACTGGGCGGTGCCGTGCAAGCACCTTGCGGCGGTTGTCTATATGATGAGCAGGGAGATAGACAATGACCCGTTCATGGTGTTCAAGATTCACGGTGTGGATCTGTTGCAGGAATTGCAACGGAGAGGAATAGGTGTGTCGGAAGAAGCGGTAAGCGGAGTGACGATGACCAAAGATGTGCTGCACACGATGACAGCCAAAGAGGAGAAGGAATGTGAGGTGCAAGAGCCGCACCGTATTGATTTCTCGCACCTTAACAATATAGTGGAGCCGCTGTGCAATCTGCTTACTGAGAAACCGGCATTCTACACGCATGGCGATTTCAGGGATTGTTATGCAAAAGAGATGGCTCGTATCGCCCGCAATGCAAGCCGTATTTTGGAGGGAAAAGAGGCATTGAAGATTGCCGGAGAGAGACTGAAGACTGAGCGGCCGGTAAGCTACCTGCAAAAGAGTTATCAAGTAGAGTTGGAGATTGATGAGGATTTAGAGGTAAGGCATTGGTTCAAAGGTGCTGACTTAATAGGGCAGCCGGCATTGAGCGAAGAGGAGTTTGTTGAGGCATTGATGAATATTGACGAGGACTATCTGTTGGACTATGACCGGACGGTGGTGGCGATGCACCAGGCTTTGCAATGCGCGTTGCAGTTGGCTGCCAACGGCAGTATCATTCCGCAGATAGTGAAAAACAGTTCAGATGAGTATATCGTGCGCTGGCTGCCGGCGGTGATAGACGCGGAAACAAAACGGGTGGTGGAGGCATTGGAGAAGATTATGCCGACGGATTTGCCGGTATTCAGCAAGAAAGGAGCAAAAACAAGCAAGGCATTGAAGAACAGGGCGGAATGTGTGGTGTCATATATGCTTGGGATGTTAATTCCTACGTGGACATCGAAGTCGGGCGGAGACTCGGTAAAATCATTGTTTTTCAACGGCACCATAGAGGATTTTGATGAGGCGGGCGAGAAGTCGATACCTATCGGCATTGCCTCGTGGCTGGACAGGTTATATATCTCACAGCGTCAGTTCACGCCGTCGTTGGTAATAAGCGAGGACGGTGAGGGGTTTTCACTTGAGATTGAAGTGAGTGCTGGCGGAAAGCCGGTCGGGCTGCATGATTTTCTGACAAGCAGACAGTTTGAGAACAAACGGTTCGAGGCATTGAAGGAGCTGTCGCTGCTGACACCCTTTATCCGAGGACTTGAGCAGCATATCAACACCGAGGCTAAGCGACCGATATACTTCACACAGGGAGAATTTGTGCCGTTCCTACTGGATGTACTGCCTGCCATCAGACTGCTTGGCGTGAAGGTGCTGCTGCCTCAATCGCTCAAAAAACTGATCCGCCCGAAAGTGAGTGTGCGGTTAGGAAAGAAACAGACTGATGGCAGTTCGTATCTGCGCCTTGACGATATGCTGCGGTTTGACTGGCAGGTGGCACTTGGCGATGAACTGATTACGCCGGAGGAGTTCTTGAAACTTGCGCGCAATGCCAGCGGGTTGATACGCTACAAGCAGCAGTATATCTACATGAGCGAGGCGGATATCAAGCGGCTGTCGAAGGCATTGTCGGAATCGCCGCTGCTGTCGCGCACACAACTGCTGCAAGCCGCGCTGACAGAGAGTTATGATGGCGCTCATATCGAACTTACCGACGAGGCAAGGCAACTGATAAGACAACTGACGGAGCAGACGGAGGTGGCGGTGCCGCAGAGTGTCAATGCCACATTGCGACCCTATCAGGAGCGCGGTTATGCGTGGATGTACAGGAACATGCGCATCGGATTCGGCAGCGTCATTGCCGATGATATGGGGCTTGGCAAGACACTGCAGGTCATCACTTTGTTGCAACGGATAAAAGACGATGGGTTGCTCGACAAGAAGCATGCGCTTATCGTGGTGCCGACAGGTCTGATCACCAACTGGCAGGCTGAGTTGCGACGCTTCGCGCCCGGACTGACGGTGTTTACATATCATGGCTCGCAGCGGTCATTGAAGGAGTTTGATGCGGATATCCTGCTGACAACATACGGGGTTATGCGCTCGGATGCGGTTTCGCTGAAGAAACAGAAATGGCAGGTGGTGGTGATTGACGAGGCGCAGAACATAAAGAACGCCGATACCGCGCAGAGCAAGGCAATCCGCAATATTCCTGCCGACAATTACATCGCCATGAGCGGTACGCCGGTTGAGAACCGCCTGTCGGAATTCTGGTCAATAATGGATTTTGTGAACAGGGGTTATCTGGACACACTGCCGAAGTTCAAAACCATGTATGCATCGCCTATCCAGCAACAGGGTGACGAGCGGATAGCGGAGCGTTTCCGCAAGATCACCGCGCCGTTCCTGTTGAGGCGGTTGAAGACCGACAAGTCGATTATCAATGACCTGCCCGACAAGATTGAGCAGAACGAGTTGGCGGTACTGACCGAGCAGCAGGCGGCATTGTATCACGAGACCTTGGAGCATGCGATGAAGACGATAGAAGGTGTCGAAGGCGATGACCCGCAGTCGCTGTTCAAACGGCAAGGACTGGTGTTGCAAATGATACTGGCATTGAAGCAGATATCCAACCACCCTGCGCTTTTCCTGAAAAACGGGGATTGGCAAGCGGAGATGTCGGGCAAGACGGAGATGCTGTTGTCGCTATTGGAGAGCATCGTGGCGAGCGGACAGAAAGTGCTTGTATTCACACAGTTCAAAGAGATGGGTGAGATATTGCAGAAGATGATTGGCGACAAGCTGGGCGAGATGCCGATGTTCCTGCACGGCGGTTGCAGCATCAAGCAACGTCAGGCGATGGTGGAGCGTTTTCAGAGCAACAGGCACACAGACCATATCTTCCTGTTGTCGCTCAAAGCTGCTGGTACGGGTCTGAACCTGACGGCAGCGAGCCATGTGATACATTTTGACCTGTGGTGGAATCCGGCGGTGGAGGCACAAGCCACCGACCGTGCTTATCGTATCGGGCAGCACCAGAATGTGCTGGTACACAGATTTATAACACAAAATACTTTTGAGGAGAAGATTGACGAGATGATACAGGACAAACGTCATCTTGCCGACATGACTGTCGCGACAGGCGAGAACTGGATAGGCAGACTGAGCAACGCGGAGTTGAGGGAGTTGTTCGGGTAGGGAGATGTGGACAAGCATAAAACCGCTCATTAGCGGATGTCTATGCAATCAGTATATGGCAGTACTTTAGCGGTCATACGTTCTTTGCGTACAAGTTTTTGACACGACAATTCATGGCAACAATACGACCTTTCCAAAGGATGCGAAGTTGTAAAAGAAAGTCGTGGGCGGACGCAACCGTATAGTGAAGATGCACTATTGATGGTGTATAAGAAGGCGGAACGCATCAGCGACACGTTTGACAGGGACAACTTCGAGTGTAAGAGATTTGGTGTTGTATTGTTGTCCGGCAGGAATGAAGATTCGTTTGAAGCCAAGTTTTTGCGCCTCATAAATACGTTGGTCAATGCGATTGACGGGGCGTATCTCTCCGGCAAGTCCGACTTCTCCGGCAAGACAAGTGCCGCTGTCAATAGGAATGTCCATATTAGAAGAGAGAACGGCAGCCATAACTGCGAGGTCGATAGCAGGGTCATTGACACGGATCCCACCGGCTATATTGAGAAATACGTCTTTTTGCAAAAGTTTGAATCCGACTCTCTTTTCGAGTACAGCGAGAAGCATATTCAGTCGTCTTGCATCGAAGCCGGTGGACGAGCGTTGTGGGGTTCCATAGGCTGCGGATGATGCAAGAGCTTGCACTTCAATAAGTAAAGGTCTGATACCTTCAACGGCAGCCGCAACTGCTATACCACTCAATCCTTCAGATGAGGACGATAGCAGCAGTTCGCTCGGGTTGGTCACTTCACGCAGACCGTCTTCACGCATCTCGAATATACCAAGTTCGCTGGTACTGCCAAACCGGTTCTTCTGTGCCCTGAGGATACGGTACATATAGTGTTGGTCGCCTTCGAACTGAAGAACGGTATCTACTATATGTTCCAAGACCTTGGGACCCGCGAGTGAGCCTTCCTTGTTGATATGTCCGACGATGAAGAAAGGTATGTTTTGTTCTTTAGCGAACTGGAGTATTCGGTTGGCACATTCACGCACTTGCGAAAGTGAACCGATAGTCGAGTCAGCAGCTTCTGTTGCAATGGTCTGTATGGAGTCGATAACCACAATGTCAGGTTGCAGTTCACGTGTATGCTGAAGAATGGTTTCGAGAGATGTTTCCGCGAGAAGATATAGATTATCGGGATTGCCGGCTAATCTTTCTGAGCGCAGTTTGAGTTGGTTGAGACTCTCTTCACCGCTGGCATATAAAGTCTTACGGTCATTCATCTGCATCAGAACTTGCAGGGCGAGTGTCGATTTGCCTATTCCCGGTTCACCGCCAAGAAGAATGAGGCTGCCAGGGACGAGTCCGCCACCGAGTACACGGTTGAGTTCGGACGAGCGCATATCAATACGCGGCTCATGTTGCGCGGATATGTCCTGCAGGCGTTGGGGAGCCTGTCCTCCCCGCAGAGAGCGTACGGCTTGGGCGTTTTTGGCAGGGGCTTGGACTGTGTCCTCAACTATGGTTCCCCACTCACCGCATACAGGGCAACGCCCCAACATCTGGGGAACTTTGGCTCCGCAGGAATTGCACGTATATTCAACTTTGACTTTCATTTGCAGGATGGGAATACTTTTATGACTGGTTTTGAGCTTAGTAATGCGTCACTATTAAGGCAGCACGTACATTTCTCTTTCTACTCCGAGGATGGTATTGGGGAATACCTGTAGTGCTTCCTGGAGAAAAAGCGAATGGTTGCTGACGCGGGAAGAGTAGTGACCTATAATAAGCTGGCGGGCATGTGCCTTGAGGGCGGTGGTGGCAGCCTGCCGTGCAGTGGAGTGCATAGTCGTCTTGCAGCGGAAAGCGTCTTGCTCGATGTAAGTTGATTCGTGGAATAGTGTATCGACCCCTTCTATCTGGGGGACAATGGATTCCTTGTACTGTGTGTCTGAGCAGTAGGCGTAGCGTTTGCGTGTCTCGTAGTAGAACTCGTGCGTATCCTCATTGAAGCGGCGATGGTGTTCGTAGAAGAGGAAACCACAAGTTGGCACTTTATGTTTGAGTGGAATTGTTTCTACGGTAATGGTACGGTCGGAGAATATGACTTCTTTACGGCGTGGATTGATATGATGGAAAACAACTTCGTACTTCATATTCTGAAGGTGATAGTCCATCATAGGACGGAGCAGTTTTTCAAGGTCGGCATGTGCATAAATATGCAGTGGCTGGGTGCGTCCAAGCATATCGAAAGTGGTGAGCAGACCGAGCAGACCGAAACAATGGTCACCGTGTAGATGAGAGATAAAAACGGAGTATAAACGCGATGTCTTAAGGTTCATCTGCCGCATCGTGAGCTGGATGCCTTCCCCGCAGTCGATAAGGAACTGTTTGTCGCACAACTCAAGTATTTGTCCTGACGGAGAGTTTTGAAAAGTAGGCAAAGCACTTCCTGTGCCTAATATAGTAAGATGTGCTTCCACTTATTTCTTTCCTCTGAGCAAGTTAACAACGCCTTTCTTGCTGTATTTCACTCCATCTGTACCGACTGCTTCAATAATGTATGTGTAAGCACTTTCTGCTGCGGGGCGGCCGTTGATTGTGCCGTTCCAACCTATTGATGGATCGGACGAGGAATATACTTGGTGTTGCCAGCGGTCGAAAATCGCCATGGAGAAAGTGCGTATAGAGCGGTATGCAACGCGGAACTCGTCGTTAATCCCGTCGCCGTTGGGTGTAAATACGTTAGGTACTGCAAGCATTGACTCTTTGGCTTCTACTTGGAAGGTCGTGTCACATTCGCAGCCGGAATCGTTGGATACGTGCAGTTTGACTTCGTAGTTACCCGAATTGTCGAATTGGAAGCGTGTCTCGTTCTCAGTTCGTGAGGTAAGCACTTGACCGGAACGTACTATCTCCCAAAGGAACATAGTGGCAAGTGGCGAAGCGTTAGCTTTGAAAAGTATATTCAGGGGAGCAGAACCTTTGAGAACTGCCTCATCTATTATACGTTCGACTTCGTTTTCACGTTCGCTGCCACGCAGGAGTGTGTATGAGCGTGGTATGAAATCAATAGCGATTGCCTGTACGGAGTCTTCTTCAAGTCGCAAAAGATCAGGGGTTCCATAAAAATGCTCGGCAAACTGGTCGCCTTCAAGGTCTATTTGCGTTGGTCCGAGCAGTTTTTGTCCGAGATAGATAATTCGCGGTTGCTGAATTGTCATTGATTTTTCAACGGCATCAGGTTTCCAAGTGACTGAATCGCGCTGAAAATCTGTATAATGGAGTGTTATATTACGTTCGAGAGAGTGGGGCATACCTGAAAGGTCGTTATAGACCATTTCATCGGCATCAACGCTGAGCGTTGAACTTTCGCAGGTAAGTATGGCGCGGAAATTTTTGCCTGCCAATCGGTATTGAGAATATCCGAAGACTGCGACAGTGTCGGTTTGCGAACCCATTTTGACAAGATAGGTAGTCGCGTTATCGGGGTATATAGCGGTCATACCCGAAGCGACAGGCGTAGTGAGATTTGGATATGCGTACCAATCAGCCATAGAGGGGGCGGACAGTTGCGCATCAGTGATGGATTCGAATACATAAACACGATTGACTCCTTCCGTTTTCGTAACCACATACGGCGTTTTCGTAGCGGAAGGAGTAACAAAACTCTCCGCACCCGCCTTAAAAGAGAGGGCGCAGAGAGCAAGAAGTAGCAAAAGGTGTGCTATATATTTCACTTTTAGAATGATTTGTCTTCATAGAGAGAACCGGTAATCAGCCCTCTCTATGAAGAACAGTAGTTAATTATTTATTAACTTGGAAACGTGTGTTGCCGTTAACGAAGAAGTCAACTATCTGGTTAGCGGCAGCTATACCTGCGTTGATATTGGCTTCAGCCGTCTGCGCACCCATCTTCTTGGGAGTGGCGAAGTAGCGTCCGGCGAACAGCTCGTTCATCTTCTCATGAGCCGCAGGCATAATGTCGGTGACGTAGCGGAAGTCGCTGCGATCCTGCATAAGGCGAATCAGTTCGTCCTCATTGACAACCTCTTTGCGGGCGGTATTGACGAGCAACGCGGGTTGTGGCATCTGCGAGAGGAGAGCATAGTTGATTGACTGTTTGGTCTCAGCCGTGGCAGGGATATGCAGACTGATTACATTGCAGGTACGATACAACTCTTCAGCACTGTGAAGCGGAGTGACTTTGGCATCAATCATAACTTGGTCGGGGCAGTATGCATCGTATGCATATACATCCATACCAAAACCTTGGGCGATACGTGCTACGTTGCGTCCCACGTTGCCGAAGGCGTGGATACCGAGTTTCTTGCCCTTGAGTTCGGTGCCGCTGGTGCCGTTGTAGAGGTTGCGGACGGCATATACCATCAGACCGAGAGCCAGTTCAGCCACTGCGTTGGAGTTCTGACCAGGAGTGTTCATTGCCACCACTTTGTGGGCGGTAGCTGCTTCAAGGTCGATATTGTCAAAACCTGCACCGGCACGAACAACTATCTTGAGTTGTTTGGCAGCGTCAAGAACTGCGTTGTCCACAATGTCGGAGCGGATGATGAGAGCGTCTGCGTCAGCCACCGCTTCCAGCAGTTGTTTCTTGTCGGTATATTTCTCAAGCAGAGCCAGTTCATAGCCTGCTTTCTCAACTACTTGACGAATGCCGTCCACTGCCACTTTGGCAAACGGTTTTTCTGTTGCAACAAGTACTTTCATATTCTTCAATAATGTTGTGAAATATATTTCTTTATGTTTCGTATGGTTAATGGGGTTTCCTGCCGGAATCAGGTATGAGAATCCCATTAGTGCATTTTTTCAAATTCGTGGATGCAGTCAACCAGTGCCTGTACGCCTTCAACGTCCATTGCGTTGTAGCAGCTTGCGCGGAAACCGCCCACCAGACGGTGACCCTTGATGCCGACCATACCCTTGCTGGTAGCGAACTTGAAGAAGTCATCGAACAGACCTTCGTATTCGGGTTTGAGAACGAAGCAGATGTTCATACGGCTGCGGTCCTCTTTCTCCATAATGGTCGGAGTGAAGATCTTGCTGTTGTCGAGGCAGTTGTAGAGCAGGTCTGCTTTTTTCTGGTTGCGTTCGTCCATCCACTTGATTCCGCCGTGTTCCTTCAGCCAGCGCATGTTGAGCAGAGCTGTATAGATAGGCAGTACCGGAGGAGTGTTGAACATCGAACCGCCGTCGATATGGGTGCGGTAGTCAAGCATCGTGGGGATGTAACGCTCAACGTGACCGAGAGCCTCTTCCTTGATGATGACGAAGGTCACGCCTGCAGGGGCGATATTCTTCTGTGCGCCACCGTAGATGATGTCGTACTTGCTTACGTCCACGGGACGGCTCAAGATATCGGACGACATATCGGCTACCAGACGGACATTGCCTTTCTTGCGGTAGATCTCTTCCAACTTGCGGTTCGAAATCTCCGTACCGAAAATGGTGTTGTTGGTCGTGATGTGCATATAGTCGGCATCCTGAGGAACCTCAAAGTCCATTGGGATAGAGTTGGTGGAAGCAGCCAGTTCAACGGCTTCTGCGCCGAACACACCTGCCAGACCCTTAGCCTCTTTCAAAGCTTTCTTTGACCATACGCCGGTGTTCAGATAAGCGGCTTTCTTGCCCATCATGTTATAAGGAACCATACAGAACTGCAGGCTGGCACCGCCACCGAGGAAGATAACACGGTAGCCCTCGGGAATACCGAGCAACTCTTTCATCAAAGCCTCTGCCTCGTCCACTACGGGTTGGAAATACTTCGCACGGTGCGATATCTCCAGAATTGACAAACCCTCACCTTGGAAATCCAAAACTGCATCAGCGGTTTGCTTGATCACTTCTTGCGGCAGGATACTCGGTCCTGCATTGAAATTGTACTTTTTCATGACAATTTTTGTTTGTTGATTATTATTGTTGGTTATTTTTGTTAGAATCTTCCAAATCCGTGATGATTCCAAGCCGTAGCATGGCGACGGATGATGGGTGTGAACGTGGGGCGTGCGAAATAAAGATCAAGAGCCGTTGCCACAGCTGCCATATCGTCATCGCCCTTCGGCAGCAATTCCTGCGGAACAGGCTTGCCTGCCTTGCGTATACGCTCTATCAGGTCTTGACGGAACTGTTCCTTCGCTTGACCCGACTTGAACTCCCTGTACTGTTTCTCGTGCATGGCAAACTCAAACAGTTCCTCATCGTCTTGTCCGCGCTCCCAGCCATTCTCCTGCATTTCTTTCTCAAAGCGCGGGAGCTCATCGGGATAGAGAGCCTGCGGATCGCCCGTGTAGAACTCGAAGCCTTTCTGCTCGGCGAGTTTGACTATCTCGGGAGCCAGTTCGCCTGGCAGTTTGCCCGACTTGCCGAGGATCATTCCCCACATGGCGGGGTCCATGCGTGTGAAGGGTGCTTCGTCCATCGACTTGCTGTAGAGGTTCATCAGGGCGGCGTTCTTCACGTACTGCGAGAACGGAGTTACCAGGCACGGTGTACCCAGCATCGGCCATATACGCTGCACTTCGTCGAACAGTTCGACAAGCAGCTCGTCCTCGCTCAGTTCCTTCTCGCCTTTCTTCTTGAGGTTGGCGTTGATGGCGGCGTGCATTCCTTTGAGGTCAGCCATCAGCGAGCCCATCATACCGCCGGGCAGACCGCAACCAACAAGGAGGGAGGTCATAAGGGCGTTCTTCGGGTCGATCCAGTAGCCGAGGAAGTCGTCTATGAAGCTCTGTGTCAGGCTGCGAGCCTCCATATAGGCTTTCATGTTGATATCCTTTACGAGGAAACCTGCATCGCGCAGCATCGCCTGAATGGTAATCACATCTGGATGCACCTTGCCCCACGACAGAGGCTCCATCGCCACGTCCAATACGTCGCAGCCCGCTTTGGCGATCTCGAGCATGGATGCTACCGAGAAACCGGGACCGGTGTGACCGTGGTATTGGATAATGATGTGAGGGTATTTCTCCTTGATGTAGGCTACTATCTTGCCGAGCATGGCGGGACGGCCTATACCTGCCATATCCTTGAGGCAGATCTCCTGTGCGCCGCCTGCGATGAGTTGCTCGGCGAGGTTGCAGTAATACTCTACCGTATGCACCTTCGAGTAGGTGATACACATCGTCGCCTGCGCGGTCATGCCCGCCTCCTTCGCCCATTTGATGGAGGGGATGATGTTGCGCGGGTCGTTCAGTCCGCAGAAAATACGCGTGATGTCTGTTCCTTGCGCGTGCTTCACTTTGTACATCAGCCGGCGTACATCAGCCGGTACGGGGTTCATACGCAGCGCGTTCAAGCCGCGGTCCAGCATATGGGTCTTGATGCCTGCCTCATGGAATGGTTTGGTGAAAGTGCGAACTGCAAGGTTGGGGTTTTCACCATAAAGCAGATTGACCTGCTCTGACGCTCCGCCATTCGTTTCTACTCTGTCAAAGCAACCCATATCTATTATTACGGGAGCAACTTTGGCTAATTGGTCACGGCGCGGCACATACTTACCGCTTGACTGCCACATGTCTCTGTAAACCAACGAGAATTGAACCTCTCGTTTGCCTTCAATTGTCTTAGACATATCCTCTGTATTGCTATATTTTGTTTATATATACTTCCTGATTCCAACTTCCCAACTCTCCATACGGCTTCAGCCGATCGTTCGAGGCTTTGCCGAGATAAGAACTCTCAACTCTCAAATATATCGCTTTGCCCGCAAAAGTACTGCCTTTTTCTTACAAAAAAAACTTTTCTCAAATTATTTCATTATATTCTTTCTCTTACCTGCTTTTTTCCCGTCTTCACGCACAATTACCGTCTTACTCACCACTTTTAAACAGCCATGTTGGACTGTTTGCTGAATCCTTTCATCCGGTTATTGCACCAATCTTCGCAGGCGCGGCACTTTCGCCATTCAGCACTCGGCACTTGGCACTTGCGACTCTCCGATCTTCTTGCAACACAAAATCTCAACTCTATACTTATCTTCACTCGCTATGTAGAACATAATATATACGATAGATATACGTTAGATATACGTTAGATACACGATAGATACACGTTAGATATACGTTAGATTTTGCTATGTTCAAAATGTAACAAAAAGAGTGTGCCACCATAATGACACACCCTGCTCGCTTTTATTCCTGTCGCTTGTCTTATCGGCAGAAGCCTTTACAATATTATTTTCTGATTTCTATCTCTATCGTCTTCACTTGCATTTCGTTGTCACGCGACCTGTTGCGCGCAAGCCATGACTCATATACCGAATACTCTAAATATCTGAGTTCGTTATCCATCTCCTCATCCTCTGGTATGGTAAACGGATTGGGAGAAAAAATAAAATGCAACTGATTATACTCAACAGGTTTGAAGGCGATTAACTCGATATAACCGTTCCCTATCGGGATTAACATATTTCGATAGTTCATGTTTGCTTTTACCTCATGTGAACCTTTGTTGTTCAACACCGATGGCAGCAAACGGAACATATTGTTGTCCTCATCTTGCAGATATACAGCCAAATACCCCGCCGCAGGAGAAAAGAAATCAATATTCAGTATATCCCCCTCGCGAAACGATGTCGTTTTGTTGCAATGTCCCGATTCAAGGCATCGCTTGGTATCTATGCGAAGGGATATTTCCTTTTTAGTCACACGTTTGGCTTTTCCGCATACCTCTACAAAGATGCTCGTTTCGCCGGTGATGGAATCAATGTAGTAACGGATATATGGTGACTTGGTATCATTCACCCATTTGGCACCTGTCTCACTGCCAAAAGTTCTACGGATAGCTTCCGCATGAGCTTCCTCGAGGGCGTTGTCAAGAGCATCTGCACGGGACTCCGTCTCGGGTATGTCATAAACAATCTCTGCACTGACTTTCTTGGTCTGCGATTGCATAAAACATGGCGCATAAACAAGACTGATTATGCAAACCATAAAAGATAAATAACGATGATTCACTTTCTATTGGAATTTATTGTTATTAATATTTCACGATACTTCGGTATCACGGTTTCCCGCAAAAACTATTCATTATAATACGTTTTCAGACTGTCACATATCCCCAACGGGTTCTTGAGCAGATGCGATGCCGAAAAAAAGACCTGACCCTTGATTTGCGGTATCTGTTCGTGCAGACGCAACTGACGGCAAATCTCGTTTGGCTTGGCCCAAGCCGTATTACGTTTCTTCTGCCATTCATCGGCAGAGACTTGCTTGCGATCGACCAGTTGGTAAGGTGCCATCCCTATATAAAGTCTGGTATTATAGCAGTTCTCTGCCCACCAGTAAGCCAGTTTCTTATGGTCGGCGGCGTTAGTGCCGATTGCCCAGTACAGTTGCGGCACCACATAGTCTATCCAGCCCTCTTCCATCCACAACCTGACATCTGCATACAACTCATCGTAGTTCTGCAAACCGTGCGTATCACTGCCTCGCGGGTCCGATGACTGATTGCGCCATATACCGAAAGGCGATATGCCAAATTGGACATGAGGTTTCAGCTTCTTTATCAAATCATGCAACTCGCAGATTATGAGATTGGTATTGTTTCTTCTCCAGTCTTCTATATTGCTGAAGCCTCTCGGATGAGCGTGAAAACAGTTGCTATCGGGCAACTGGGTCTTATGGTCGGGATAAGGATAAAAATAGTCGTCCATGTGTATGCCCTCAATGTCGTACTTGGTCACTAACTCTTTGACTATTTTGCAGAGCCACTCGCGTGTCTCGTTCAACCCTGGCTCAAAGTACCATTGTCCGTTATACTTCCAGAACATCTCAGGGTGACGGTAAAAAATATGGTCTTTCGATATCTCGCTGACTGGTGTGCGGGCAAGATTCAGCCGGTAAGGGTTAATCCACACATGAACGTCCAGTTTGCGCTTGTGTGCTTCGTCTATAACGAATTGCAGCGGGTCGTAAGGAATGTCATTGTTCTGTCCTTGTTTGCCGGTCAGCCAGTGACTCCAAGGCTCGTAGGATGACTCATAGAGAGCGTCAGCTGTCGGACGTACTTGAAAAATGATTGTATTGAAATGCAATGCGGCTATATTGTCCAAAAGTACGCGCATTTGCTGTTGCTGCAACGCGGTGTTGCCTATCGCATCACCGGTAGGCCAGTCAATATTGGCTACAGTTGATATCCACACGGCGCGGAAAGGACGTTCATCCGCTGCCACCGTTGCACGCTTCTGAGCCATTAGCGACAACGACAGCAACAAAGAAAACAATACAAGAAACTGCTTGACTGATTTCATAATAACTGACATAAA
>JAIKXR010000127.1 GCA_024683975.1 Paludibacteraceae bacterium | reverse complement strand
GATTCCTATGCGCACAATGTACTGTTTTTACGATTCAGGCTGCAAAATTACAAAAAAATTTGCATATATCAAAATTTTTTACTACTTTTGCACGCTATTTTGTGTGAAAATGATGATAAAGCTCTTTTTGACGGATGTGGACGGGTGTCTGACCGACGGCGGAATGTACTATTCGGAGGCGGGTGAGGCGATGAAGCGCTTCTGCGTCTATGACGGTATGGGAATGGTCTGTTTGCAGCAGGCGGGTATCCCTTGCGGCATACTGACTTCGGAGAATTCGGCCATAGTGAAAGCACGCGCGGAGAAGCTCAAACTGCAGTTTTTATATTTGGGCGTGGGAAGCCGAGTCAATCCGAATTGCAAGACCAAACTGGAGGCTGCGAAAGAGATCTGCGGGCAGTTGGGCATCGGGCTTGACGAAGTTTGCTATGTGGGCGATGATATCAACGATGTGGAGTTGTTGAAGGCTGTAGGATATCCGTGTTGCCCGCCAAATGCCAGACCGGAAGTGAAAAATCTGCCCAATATCCGCATTTTACGCACTCCCGGAGGACAAGGAGCGATACGCGAAATAGCGGACGAGATACTTACACGGTGATTCAAAACACGGACTCGACACGGATTCGACACGGAATCGGGTAGTGGTTAAACCGTGGTAAAACCGTGGTTAAACCGTGTTCATAAAGGGACAACGATGAAACATATAGCCTTCATATTAGCAGGAGGAACGGGCAGCCGAGTAGGCGGAGATATGCCGAAACAGTTCTTGCCCTTAGCGGACGGGCGTTCCGTCTTGGAGCACTCTGTAGATGCCTTTGAGCAATCCCATTATATTCATGAGATCGTAGTGGTCATGCATCCCGATTGGCTCAAAGAGGCGGAAGAACTGATTCGCAAGAACGCGTGGCGCAAGGTGAAACATCTCATCAGCGGCGGCAACGAACGTTGGGAGAGTTCGTGGAACGGCATTGCTCTTTATCTCAAAGAGGACAAAAAAGATCCGGACACGTTCTATTGGTTCCATGACGCAGCGCGTCCGTTCGTTTCGCAGGATATCATCAGTCGTGTGGCAGAGGCGCTGAAGAGTCACTTGGCGGTGACGGTTGCTGTGCCCGTGACGGACACCCTGTATCAGATCAAAGGCCATGAGGTGACCGACATCCGCAATCGCAAAGAGTTTATGCGTGCCCAGACACCGCAGGCTTTCCATTATTTGGCCATCAGTCCGGCGTATATGCGGGCAATCGAGAAAGGCAAAATCAAGGCAACCGACGATGTGGGGATTCTGATGCAGTATAATCCCGATGTGGAAGTCTATTTTGTGGAAGGTGAAGAAGCCAACAAGAAAATAACCTACAAAGAGGACTTGTGCGATAAATGACCATTTGGCGCAGATATATAAGATGCTTGCTTTGTGTGATGGCGGTATATGCTTTGCCTGTAAACGGTATGAGCAAGGAGGATAGCATCTTTAATGAGCGCTGCAAGCACATCGATTGGCCGATATTGTACATCGTTACCCGGGATAGCTTATTACCGACTTTTACACGCGTGGAAGCACCGGAAGGCTGTGACGGAATAGGTATTACCAACAACGAGAAAGTGCCCGGAAGAATGGTGATCGTCCTGAAAAACGATACCGTTTATGATAGCGGCGAATACAAGAAAGACACGGCCGGAATGACGATCAGAGTGCGGGGCAACAGTTCGGCGTATTATACTTACACGGACAAGAAACCGTATAAGATCAAACTGGAGAAGAAGTGCGATTTGCTTTTTAGGGGCAATGAGAATCTCTATGCGGACAAAGACTGGGTGTTGCTGCGACATGCCTTGTGCGAGACGCTGGTCGGCAATATGGTCAATCGGGCCATAGGTATGGAATGGACGCCTGCCGAGCAACCCGTTTTTGTGTTCCTTAACGACAGTTATTGGGGCGTGTATATGCTTACTGAGAATGTCAAACGCAGCAAATGCAGAGTGGATATTGATAAGGACGGATATTTGTTCGAATACGATGCGTATTGGTGGAATGAGGATTTTCATATTGAGTCGCGTTATTACTACAACTACACCCTCAAATATCCGGCATCGGATGAGATATCTGCCGCGCAACTGGACTATCTAACGGCGCATCTTCAAACGGTGGAGTCCGTGTTCCATGAACCTGAAGGCTTGGATTCCGTGATAGACATTCACTCCTATGCGCGATGGTTATGGGTGCATGATATAATCGGAACACGGGACGGCGGAGGATCGAATATGTATCTCGTGAAGAAGGATGAATCGCCGCAAAGCAAGCAGGCTATGATCTGTGCATGGGACTTTGACGGCAGTTATGCCAAGAAGGGACAATGGAGTGCTGTCCATGACCTGTGGTGGTTCTGGTGGTTCTTTAACATACCGCAGAAGCTGTTTGTGAACGAGTATATCCGTTTGTATGACACCCAAGTGGTGAATCTGTTTGATAAGCTGGTCTATTCAATCGATTCGTTGATGGAGACACCTCTTGTGGCTGCTTTGGATAGCGCTTATGTGATGGAAAATCAACGATGGTCGGAAAAAAACAAGTCGGC
>JAIKXR010000100.1 GCA_024683975.1 Paludibacteraceae bacterium | reverse complement strand
CACAAACTGACTGAGAAAACGCATGTCGTTTTCGGAGAACAGACGCAGGTCTTTTACCCTGTATTTGAGGTTGGCTATTCGCTCAACACCCATACCAAAAGCGTAACCGCTGTAAGTCTTGCTGTCTATTCCGCACGCTTCCAGTACGTTTGGGTCAACCATCCCGCAACCTAAAATCTCCACCCAGCCTGTCTGTTTGCAGAAGCCGCAACCTTTTCCACCGCAAATATGGCACGAGATATCCATCTCCGCACTCGGCTCCGTGAACGGGAAATACGACGGACGAAGGCGAATCTGCGTCTTGTCGCCGAACATCTCCTTGGCAAAGTACAGCAGTGTCTGTCTCAAATCGGCATAACTGACATTGCGTGCTATATACAGTCCTTCCACCTGATGGAAGAAACAGTGTGCGCGGGCGGAAATCGCCTCATTGCGATAGACGCGTCCGGGACACAGAACACGTATGCTGTCCTGCTTACCGTTACGTAGTCTTTCGGCCGCTTCTGTCATTACACGGGTCTGAACACTGCTCGTATGCGTACGCAACAGCACATCCGTCGGACGTTGTTCGCCTTTCTCTTTTTCCACGAAGAATGTGTCCTGCATATCGCGGGCTGGGTGTTCGGGTGCAAAATTGAGCAGACTGAAAACGTGTTCATCATCCTCTATCTCAGGACCGTCTGCTACCGTAAAGCCTATACGCGAAAAGATGTCGATTATCTGTTCACGAACCAAAGACAACGGGTGGCGTGTGCCTAACGCAATAGGGTCGGGTGTGCGGGTAAGGTCTTGCTTGACCTCATTGTGAACTGCTGTCTGAGCCACCGATTCACGCAACTGGGCCATACGCTCCTCCGCCACCTGACGGAGTTTGTTCATTGCCTGACCCATCTGTGCTTTCTGCTCCTTGCTGATGGTGCGGAACTCGTTGAACAACTCGGTCACCTCGCCTTTCTTCGACAGATATTTGATACGCAGCGCCTCCACCTCCTCGGCTGACGAAGCTTGCATCTGCTGCACGCGTGCCTGCAATTCTGCGATTCTCTCTTGTAAAGTCATAATTCAATTGAATGTTTAATATTGATAGGATATTGAAGATTAATACTTGAAAGAAGTTTGGAGTTTGATTGGTTATTGTCAGAATCCGAACGAGAAACCTGCCATCGCGGTAAAGTTCTTGCCCTGCAAATAAGCCGGAGCAAAAGCGTTCAAGTTGCCTTGGGCGGTGCGGAGCACCTCACCGATCTCCTCATTAGTGACTGTTTTGCCCTTAATAGTGTAAACGTCCGTATTGTCATAACCCTTTGCATTATTGTAGGTCAGTTCAACACGAAGATACATATTCGGATGAACCTCGTAAGCCAGTTTGGCTGCAAACTCCGTATTGCGGAAAATCTTCTTGTCAAACGGCTTTTGCTCAATCGTTGTACCTATACCTTTGCGCAGATACCTGTACTGGTTGAAGCGTATATCGTCAGTGAAAGACAACGCCACCCACATACCGCGTATAGGACGATAAGACAACTCAATGTACGTACTTTGGGCATTGTCACCCATATAATGACCCATCAGGTACGAATTGGAAGTATATTCGATAGCATCAACCGAATTGGTATAGCAAGCTATATACGAGCGCATAAACTCACC
Organism: Paludibacteraceae bacterium; assembly: GCA_024683975.1. GTDB lineage: Bacteria > Bacteroidota > Bacteroidia > Bacteroidales > Paludibacteraceae > Colicola. The sequence goes on along the minus strand of JAIKXR010000100.1, from coordinate 16,615 downwards.
CTTGAGCGACAGACCTTTCAACGGCCACCCGCCCCAATCAAAACCTACAAGGTAGGAAATGGGATTATTGGCGGGATTGGATGCCTTGAATCGTGACCACTTGACCTCATCCGCATAGAGCGATGTATAGAGTTTCAAGTGTTCGACAGGACGGACTGTCACCGTGGCAAACACTTGCGAATTCTGGTTTTGAGTATGGGTTCCCTTGGTCATCATGTGGTCAAGAGACTTGAAAAAAGCAATCGGAATGAAATATGCAGCCTGTGGATTGTTCTCTGCGTACACAATCGAATTGCCTAAAGAAAAATGTACCCACTTGCAAGGCATGAACGTCAGCATATTGGCAGCCATATATTTGCTGCGCTGACGATATGCCGTATCCAGAAGCATCGTCCCGTTCTTCTGAAGGACATTCTCTACATAATAGTCGTTAGGATTGGACACATTCGACACTAACCACGCATGAAAATAGTCGAACTGAAACCACCATACAGGGGTCAGTTGCAGATTCAGCTGCGGTACCGCTGGATTACGGCCGCTAAGTATGTTTGACGCGTGATAAGCATCGCCCCAACGCACGTTCTCACGGCTTAAACTCAAACTTCCCCACCAGTCATATATGCTCAGTCCGCCTTTCGAGTCAGAGAAGTCGCCTCCGTAATCCGCCTCCTTGTATTGCACACCGCTCATATTGTTTAGAAAACCAGGACGGGTCAGTTGGGCCCCGTTGCGCTTGTCGGTTTCTGTAGGGAAATATTTGTTGCTCAACCCTATCTGACCGTTGTACGACACATCGCGAAGCGATCCCCAAATACTCACGTGGTGGGCTATGTCCATATTCAGTTCGGCTCCCCACCAACGTTTGATGATGGCTCCTTTCTTCGAACCATAGATATCCATACCCAATATGGGACGGAGTTGCATCTTAAAAATCTTGTTGTGGGTCATATACGTGAACTGCGGGTCTGCCAATGACAAGTTGAACGTGCTGTGGTCTGTCCACTGAACGTACTTGTCAGGCATTGTGTCACGCTCAAGAGAAAACTCATTGAGATAGAACTCCAAATCCTGCTGCTGACGATAGTTGAGAGATTGGTCGTGACCTTGCGCCTTGACCAGCATATCCGCCACTTGGCGACGGGTATAGGGACGTGTCGCCTCGTTAATCTCTATTATGCCATCGGTTGCCAGCTCATCAATAAAATCGTACAGACGTGTGTCTGTCAAAGGTACAGGTATAGCCTGCGCAGATACTGACAAGGACAGACATAACAGAACAAGAAGAAACAGATCTTTCACTTTGCTGTTCATAATTGCTTGGATTTAACGCTTTTTCAGTGCATAAAACTTACCGGATTGGATTTATTTCTTATAGCGGGCATTCATCCCCTCGACTATCTCATTGGTAATGTCATAGACATCGGCTGCCATCAGGATATTGTCCTTGGCATTGTTGCTCATTATAATCTGATAGCGGCCATCGGCATTGAAATCTTTGAGAAAAGCTGTCAGTGAGTCAGCCAGTTGGATGTTCAGTTTCTGATTTTCCATCATTATGTCCTGAGCAAGTTTGTTTTCCAACTCCTCTAGATCTTGCTGTTTCTTTTGCAGGCGTTGGTACTCGCTTTGTGCGCGCTCTGCACTCAAAAATGCGTTGTTCTCGTACTTTTTCTGAAAATCCGCCATTTCGTTTTGCAGTGTGCGGGCGTTCTGATTGAGTTTCAGTCGTGCGTCTTCCTGCTTGGTCATCAGTTTCTCCTGTGCCTCCTGTGCGAAGGTGTAGTTTGCCAGCAGACTGTCCACATTGAGATAAGCGATTGGCATCTGAATGCCTTCCGCCAAAGGCATAGCAGACGTTTCGCCGCTTGTCTTGTTGCCGGAACGGAAAACGAACACTAAAACAAATAGCCCTGCAATGGCTATCGCAAATACTGCATTGAGAATTGTTTGAGTCTTATTCATTGTTTTATTATTTTGTTTACAATTGTTTGAATTCTTTTTTTTATTGTCTTGTTTACAGATGTTTGACATCTAATTTTTGTCTGTCTTTCTGCCTTTCTTTTATGTCTTCTGATTGTATGCAACCTATTCCTCTCTTTCTCATCGCCTTGCTCTGTGACAAGTGTTGTGACGAAAAAGTGCCGTCCTTCTTCAGTATGACACGCACACTCAAAAGCACCACAGACAAACCTGTCAATATAAGAACTGTCAGAAAAGTGAATGACATATTGCTTTTCAATCTTTTTCGCTATCTCGTTTTCCCGATATTTAGCTCATTACGATGCTTTCTCTTACCTTCAAGCCCGCAAAAATACGGCATATTTTCCAAATAACCACAAGAAATCACATATATTTTGCGTTTTACGATTTTCATAGTACTTTTGCGACCTGAAAAATGACATCCTCATAACAAAAACATTACCACCATGCGTAGCGAAAACGAACTCGAAGGCATAACTCTGCTCGGCAATCAAAACACTCAATACGGCAGCGGATATAATCCGGCTCTATTAGAAACATTTGTTAACAAACACCCTGACAACGAATATGTTGTCACACTTGATTGCCCCGAATTTACCTCACTTTGTCCCAAAACCGGACAACCGGACTTTGGGCGGATAGTCATCACTTACATCCCTAGTGAGCGAATGGTCGAGTCCAAGTCGCTCAAACTCTATCTCTTCTCTTTCCGCAACCACGGCGATTTTCACGAAGACTGTGTAAATATCATAATGAAGGACCTCGTTAATCTGATGAATCCTCGCTATATTGAAGTACGCGGTATATTCAATCCTCGCGGGGGAATACGTATTCTGCCATTCGCATCATACGCTGACAGCGAACACCAGTCACTCCGACAACAACGACTGTTGGAAAGACTTAAAGAAGTTTAGGATTTTAACACAATAACAACCAATCAACACTACAACTCATAAACCCATTCAACCTCCCATAAACTGATAAACTCATTAACCTATTAACCTATGAAAGACAGTCTTTTGGTATTATCAGGCGGGTTGGACTCCACCACTATGCTCTATGAATACAAGGAGCGGATTGCCCTCTGCGTGTCGTTCCACTATGGTAGCAACCATAACGACCGCGAATTGCACTTTGCAGCACTGCATTGTTCACGACTGAATATACCTCACCGTATTATCCGTCTGCCTTTCTTCAAAGAATTGTTCAACTCATCGCTCCTGCAAGGTGACAAGGCCATACCTGAAGGCGATTACAACGAACAGAATATGCACTCAACAATCGTGCCTTTCCGCAACGGCATAATGCTCAGCATAGCTGCAGGCATGGCGGAAAACGCAAAACTGCAATACATCATGCTCGCCAACCATTCGGGCGACCACACCATCTACCCCGACTGCCGGCCGGGATTTGTCGCTGCAATGGACCAGGCCGTCAAAGAAGGTACCTTCAACAATGTCAGACTGCTCACTCCTTACACTGACATATCCAAAGCCGATATTGCACTTCGTGGCAAGAAACTTGGCATTGACTACAGCGAGACGTGGAGTTGCTATCGGGGAGGGGAACACCAATGCGGCAAATGCGGCACATGCAGGGAACGTATCGAAGCACTGCAACTGGCTGGTATTGACGATAAGACAATCTACCAACGCTGACACCACCAACCCATAAACTACAAACCAATTAAACCTATTCAACCACTCATAAACTCATAAACCAATAAACTCATCAACCTTCTACTATGTATTACGTCGAAAAAACAATCGAAATATCTGCTGCCCACAACCTTATGCTCAGTTACGAAAGCAAATGTGAGGCACTGCACGGACATAACTGGGAAATCAAAGTCTATTGCAAAGCACGAACACTCAACCAAGACGGTATGGTGACCGATTTCACTCAAATCAACCGTATCGTCAAAGATGCTTTCGACCATAAGTATATCAACGAGGTTATGGACATCAATCCCAGCGCGGAAAATATGGCAAGATGGATTTGCGACCGTGTGGACAACTGCTACAAAGTAAGTGTACAGGAAAGCAAAGGCAATATCGCTGTCTATGAGCGAGACTAAACAATACCATATCAACGACATCTTCTATTCACTGCAAGGCGAAGGTTTCTACACCGGCACACCTGCCGTTTTTGTGCGTTTTGCGGGCTGTAATCTCCGATGCGACTTCTGCGACACCGATTTCTCGCTCAAAGAAACATTGACCGCCGGACAAATAGTCAGCAGAACCCTTTCATTGCTGCCTGACACTACGTCGTCTTCTGCATCATATCGTCCATTGCTCGTATTGACAGGAGGCGAACCTGCACTGCAAGCAGATGATTCACTGTTGGACTCACTTCACAAAGCAGGATTTTATATTACCGCCGAAACCAACGGCACTCATCCCTTGCCCGAAGCCATTGATTGGATTACATGCTCACCCAAGTACGCACCCGTCATTCTCAAACGTGTTAACGAACTCAAAGTGGTCTATCGTGGACAAGATGTGGAATCTTATTACCAACACATTGAAGCCCGACACTATTTTCTCCAACCCTGTGACCTTTCTTCTGTCAGCAATGACAATCCGACAACGCTCAGGGACACTCTCGGCTACATCTTGCTTCACCCTCACTGGCGGCTCTCATTGCAGACGCACAAACTGCTGCACATTCCCTGAAAACACTGTTAGACGCGCTGTTCTAAACTGATAGGCTGCTCTTGGCCGCAACTGATGGACTTGGATCATCCTCCTCTGCGGACTGGCGTGGAATTTGATTTGGCAGAATATGAACTGATCGGTTTTTACTGGATACGAACTGAAAAACAACAAACTGTCTTACGTTTACCGTCAGACAGCCTGTTGAAATTTTTCCGAACCGGATTTGTCTTCGTTTCGTCAATTCGATTAAACGACTCCGCTGAAGCCCATGAAAGCCATGGCGAGAAGTCCGGCGGTCAGCAATGCGACGGGCGTGCCCTCCATTGCCTTAGGCACCTTGTTCATCGCCAGCTGCTCGCGTATGCCTGCAAAGAGGACAAGCGCAATGGCAAAGCCTATAGCGGTAGCTAACGCAAAGACCGTACCCTGCAGCAGGTCGGGTTCCGCGCCGGGAATCTTGGCAGCCCACGTGCCGTTCGCTACCAGAATAGCCACACCGAGAATGCAGCAGTTGGTGGTGATAAGCGGCAGGAACACACCGAGAGCCTGATAGAGCGACGGGGAAATCTTCTTGAGTACAATCTCAATCATCTGCACCAGAGCGGCGATGACAAGTATGAACAGGATGGTCTGCAGGAACTCCAGTCCGAAAGCTGCCAGCACGTACTTCTGGAGCAAATAGGTGACAATAGTGGCGAGTGTGAGGACGAACGTAACTGCCGCGCCCATACCTACTGCCGTACTGATGCGCTTGCTGACACCCAAGAACGGGCAGATACCCAGGAACTGGCTGAAAACGATATTATTGACGAATATCGCACTTATTATAATCAAAAAATATACCATAGTTGTTTAATAGTTTAGAGGATAACTCATTAACTTCTTAACTTATTGACTGCTGCCATCAGGAATGCGAGGGCAATGAATGCACCCGGCGCAAGTACGAAAATCAAAGCGGCATAGTCCTCCATGTTGAAACTACAGCCCCATATCGAGAACATGATCTTCTGTCCGAATATCGCTCCTGTTCCTAACAGTTCGCGCACAGCACCGAGGATGGTAAGCGCAATGGTGAAGCCCAAGCCCATACCAAGACCGTCAAGAAGCGAGAGACCAACGCTGTTCTTGGCTGCAAAAGCCTCGGCACGACCGAGAACGATACAGTTGACCACAATAAGCGGAATGAACAGACCAAGTGTTTCATATATACCGGGCATATATGCCTGCATAAGCAGCTGAACCATAGTCACAAACGAGGCTATGACAACTATATAGGCAGGTATATGGACCTTGTCTGGAATAAGGTTGCGCAAAAGCGATATGACCACATTTGAGCAAACCAACACGAAGAGCGTTGCCAGACCCATCGACATACCGTTGATGGCTGAGGTGGTGGTAGCAAGCGTAGGACACATACCGAGTACCAACCCGAAGGTGGGGTTCTCGCGTAAGATGCCGTTAGTGAATGTATTTAATGCTTTACTCATACGTTAACAAATGTTTAATGATTATTTGACATCAGTGGGTTGAACCTCGCTGGCATTTTCTTGGGGCGTTGCTTCAACGGCTACACTGTCTTTAGCCAATGTTTCATCTGCGACAGTTTCTTCCTTTACTATCTGACTTGCACCTGTGGAAACTTCCACAGCGCCTTCGTTGATAGCATTGTAGGCACTATTGACGGCCTTCAGAAAAGCGCGCGAAGAGATTGTCGCTGCGGTAATCGCGTCCACTTCGCCACCATCTTTCGATACAACAAACTTGCGCTCGGCTGGATTGCTGCCAAGTATGTTCTGACCTGGCTTTTGTTCGTTCTTGAACCATGTAACCATCTTGTCGCCCAACCCCGGGGTTTCTTGATGCTCCAGAACCTCGTAATTGACAACATTGCCCTGTTTGTCAAAGCCTATCATCACTTTGAACTTGCCGCCGAAGCCGTTCTCTACTGTTTCAACAGCGGTAGCAATCCATTCGCCGTCCCTGTATGCTTTGTAAAGAACCATTCCTTTGACCGTATCGGGTGCGGCAATCTCCATACCTTCGATTGAAGGCAGCACTGATTTGATTGCTTTTTCTTGTTTGTCTTTTTTCTGATCGGCAATAGGTTTTTCGGTAAGGACGTACAGACCTCCGAGCAGAGCGGCAGCCGCTAAAGTAACGACCGTCAGCACAATAAGCATATTAGTAAGATTACTTTCCAATCGTTTCATAGTCTGTCCTCCTTATTTCTTTTTCTCCCCAAAGCGTTTGGGACGGATATACATATTGAGCAGCGGCGTAACGGCGTTCATAATAAGGATGGCGAATGACATACCTTCGGGATAAGCGCCCCAGGTACGGATAACCATCACAATCACGCCGATTCCGATACCGAAGATAATTTTGCCCCATGGGGTCATCGGGCTGGTCACATAGTCGGTCGCCATAAAGAATGCGCCGAGCATCGCGCCGCCGGTAAGGAGCGTATAGCCGATGTACTGGCCTGCCGTCATCCCCTCGGGACAGCCGATGCAGGCGAATACAGCCATTGTGGCAAGGATACTGACTGGGATGTGCCATGTGATAACGCGGGTGCAGATGAGGAAGACACCGCCGATGAGGAGGGCGAGTGCGCACACTTCACCGAGCGAGCCGCCCATCCAGCCTATGAATAGATCCCAGAGGTCGGGCAACTGACTGATAAGGTCGGTGTTACCGTTCTTAAGAATCTGTTTCATCGAAGCGAGAGGTGTGGCGCCTGTAGCGGCATCCACATAACCTCCTGCGAAGCCCTCCGGCAGCGGCCAAGTGGTCATTTGCAAGGGGAAGGAGATGAGCAGGAACACACGCCCTACGAGAGCGGGGTTGAAGGGGTTCTGCCCCAGTCCGCCGAACGACATCTTGCCGATGCCGATGGCCACAAACGCGCCGATAACTACAATCCACCACGGGAGGTTGCTCGGAAGGTTGAAGGCGAGCAGCAGACCGGTCAGGACGGCGGACAAGTCGCCGATGGTCGGACGGGTCTTGAGTATATACTTGGCAATCAGCCATTCGAACAGCACACAGGCTGCTATGCTGATGCAAGCGGTAATGAGTGCTCCCCATCCAAAGGCTACGACCGACATAACGTATGCCGGCATCAAAGCCGCGATGACGAGCAACATATTGCGCCGCACACTGTCGCCGCTATGGACGTGGGGTGCAGGGGCTACAATCAGGTTTTTCATATTCGTTTGGTTTTCTTGTTATGAGAATAGCTTCCCGTTAATTAACATTACACATTACTTTTTCTGAGCGGCTTGGCGGGCGCGGATTATGCCGCCTACCTGCGCTTTCCCCATACGTATGTAGTCTAGGAGTGGACGGTGGCTCGGGCAGGTGAATAGGCAGCAGCCGCAGTCGATACAGTCCATCACATCGTGCTGCTCCATTTCTTCCCACATTTGTAGTTCAGCCTGCTTGGAGAGAAGGTATGGTTCGAGTCCCATCGGGCATGCGCTGACGCACTTGCCGCAGCGTATGCAGTTCTCCGGCTCTACGCGGCGGCTCTCTGCCTCCGGAAGGAAGAGCAGACCGCTGGTACGCTTGTTGGCTGGCATGTCAATGTTGTTCATAGCGCGTCCCATCATCGGTCCGCCGCCGATAATCTTGCCCGTGTCTTCAGGAACACCGCCTGCAAGTTCGACCACTTGCGAAAGAGGAGTACCGAAGCGTACAAGGTAGTTGCCCGGTTTGGCAAGACTCTTGCCGGTGACGGTCATCACACGCGAGATGAGCGGCTTGCGTTTCTGAACAGCCTCATAGACAGAGTAGATAGTAGCCACATTGTCCACCACGGCCCCTACTTCGATAGGCAGCGCGCCGGAAGGTACCTGACGACCGATACAAGAGTCAATGAGTTGTTTCTCACCACCTTGCGGGTATTTGAGTTTGAGAGGACGGACTTCCACACCAAGTGTCTTGGAAGCCAGATTTTGCATGTGTCCTATTGCATCAGGTTTGTTCTTCTCTATACCGATGATGGTTTTCTGTATGTTGAGAGCGCGCATAAGGAGTTTGATACCTACCATTATCTCCTCGCCATGTTCAAGCATCAACTGGTGGTCGCATGTGAGGTATGGTTCGCATTCCACACCATTGACAATCAGCACTTCGGCTTTTTTGCCCGGAGGGGGCATGAGTTTGACATGAGTGGGGAAACAGGCACCGCCAAGACCGACTATGCCGGCATCGGATATGCGGTCGATAATCTCCTTCGGTTCAAGATTGAACTCGCGGACGATATTGGGTGTGCGGTCAATGGTTTCCAGCCATTCGTCACCTTCAACGTCCATAAAGACAGCGGGCATACGCAGTCCCCAAGCATCAACAGTTGAATCAATTTTGGTGATGGTGCCGCTGAAAGGTGAATGAATATTGGCACTTACGAATCCGCCTGCTTTAGCGAGCAGTTCGCCCACTTTCACTTTCTGCCCTTTTTCTACCACGGGCTGTGCTGGAGCGCCGATATGCTGCACCAGCGGAATGATGGCTTTCTGCGGCAGCGGACACTCGGTAATGGGCTGGTGTGCCGAATAAGTCTTGTTGTCGTGCGGATGAACGCCGCCTATACGGAATGTATTCATGCTTGTTCCTCCTTCTTTTCAAGTTGAATCTTGGTTGTTTCTGAGGGTTGTGCCTGTGCTTCTGCCGGTTTTGCTGCTTCAGCGGGTTTGGCAGTTGCTTCAGCAGGTTTGGCTGCGGGTCTCGGCGGGAAGTTGATTGCGTGTATGGCTCCTGTCGGGCAAGCGGCTTCACACTTACGGCAGAGACGGCATTTCTCGAAGTCAATGTATGCGAGGTTGTTCTCAACCGTGATGGCATCGAAGTTACACTCCTTTTGGCACTTGCCACAACCTATGCAGGCGTTGAGACAAGCCTTGCGTGCCACCGCCCCTTTGTCTTTGTTCACACATTCGACTACCATACGACGGCCTTTAGGACCTTTCTTGCGCAGTTCGATGATGTTTCTCGGACAGGCTTTGACGCACTTGCCGCAAGCCGTACATTTCTCTTCATCCACTACGGGCAGTCCCGTCTTCGGATCCATTGACAATGCTCCGAACTGGCAGGCAGCCACACAGTCACCACAGCCTAAACAGCCGAAAGGACAATCCGTCTCGCCGACATAGAGGTTGTGCTGAATGCGGCAAGAACGAACGCCATCGTACAAGGAAGTACGTGGACGGGCTTCGCAAGAACCATTACAGCGGACGACAGCCACTTTGGGATCGGCAGCCACCGCTTCCATACCGAGGATAGCACCCACTTTTTCCATCGTCGGTGCGCCTCCTACAGGGCAGAGCAGACCATCGAGCGAGGTGGCTTTGACGCAAGCCTCGGCTAATGCGCGGCAACCGGCAAAGCCGCAACCGCCGCAGTTAGCTCCCGGCAACACCTCCTGGACAAGGTCGATGCGAGGGTCTTCCTCTACCTTGAATTTTTGGGCAATGAGGTAAAGCAGCAATGCAGCCACCAGTCCTGTGATGCCCAAAACAAGTAAAGCAATCAAAATTAAGTCCATAACTTTTTGTGAGTTTATATTTGTTTATTGGTTTAGATGTGGTTTAATAGGATCAAGATGTTTATTGGTTTAGATGTATCACTTTGAAAGTGAACACTTTTTTGAGTTTGCGGGAGGCAAACCCCAGAACAAGAAAATAACATGCTGCGGCCGCGAGAGCCACGATACCGGTTACGGCTTCGTTGTGAATGTAATAAGTGAGGAACGAGAGTGTGACAATAATGACCACGAAAGGCAGGACGTAGGCGAGCATAACAGCTTTCATACCGAGTCGTTCCTGCACGAGTACTTCGACTTGTTCGCCTGTTTGGAATGTTTCGCCTTCGGCTGTGCAATCAATGAGTTTATCTTGTGCCTCGGCAGATGCGCAGAACCCTTTGGCTCTGCAGGCAGAGCAGGCGCTTGCCTGCACTATGCGTACCCGAACCCTGTCGCCTTCTGTGGCAACGACTTCGCCCGAGTGTCGGATGATATTACCGGTGGTTTGTGCCGCCTTATCTTCTGCCTTTTGCATATCGGTAAAACGTTCCCTACATTGATAAGCGCACAAAAGTACAGTGTTTTACTGATACAGCAAAACAAATTTTCACACTTTCTGTTTTTGGCTCCTGCAACAACATATAGACAATATACGTTGGCTTTGGTCGAATAAGGTTAGGGAGACAAAAATACCACGTTTGCGTTTGTCTTAAAAACAATCGCAAGCGTGATTTCCTTATAATATGTTTCGTGTTTAAAACCGCTTTGTCATTTTGAGCAACTTCAATCTGCTGCAAGAACAATCAATGAGCGATAACACACGCGAAGTACATATTCTTCAAGAATGATGACATACAAGATTATTCACTTACTCCATAATCATTTGCGGCTGGATCGCTTGGCAGGAACATAAGCACAATGTTGTAAATCGGACACAAAACCCACCAACCGCTATGGTTCGTGTCGTGGCAACGGCGTACTGCGACACTTAAACCCGGCAAAAAGAGGGCTAAAGAAGCAAGAGTTGAAATGACGGAAATTCCGATTGCCGTGTCCAACAATCCTGCACCAAAGCCTACCAAGAAGTTAAATAGGCAAAACCACCAATACTCCGAACGGCTTGCACGCCCTGAAAAAGTTACGTACTTGCTGAAACAAGTAGAAATAGATTGACCAAATGTCATAATAAATAAAATTTAGTTAATAATTGGGTTATTTATTTCCGCTAAACGGAATTTATGTACTATTCCTGAAACTTGCATTTGGGATAGTTTCTTTTGATAGGATAGACAACCGGTTGATAAATAAAAATGTATCCATACTTTTGCGTATATCAGAAATTTCACCTGATTCGGTATGTTCCTTAATAAAAAAGATTCTATGACTAATATCAACTGCTATTAAAGACGCAAAATTACAACTTAAATCTGACATAATCTAATTTTTCAGTGGATTTTTTTTCCCTATAATAAGTCCTTAAGCAGAATGTTGTTCTACAACTCATTTATAATGAATTATATGTGCATTCATAAACAGCCACTTGCATACTATTGTTGCCATCAATAACTCCTATTTTTTATATAGAAATCGAAACTTGATATGATAAACTCGTTAATCATAGTTGAAAAAAACTTATGCTTTTACCTATCTGTAACATTCCATAACAAACATCATTATCTCCATTCTGCATAGTGATAATCGCGCAAAATAGGTATTGGAAAAGGACGGAAATGACTGTACTTTTGTAATGCGTAAGAAAAAAGCAGACGCTACTAACAACCATAACACAAAAGTCCATACAATGAAAAAGACAATAGCCCGTACAGGGTGTATGATTGCGCTATTAAGTGTTTATACTCACTTGTTTGCAAACATCGACTCTATTCGCGTGAGCGAAGACGAATGGCAGGCATTGAAGCAGCGTGTGGAAGCATTAGAGCAGGCACAACAAAAAGCGGAAGCCAAACAGGAAATACCCAATAATAGTGAGGTTCCGCATTGGATTCACAACCGCCTTCGCATAGGCGGATACGGCGAGATAACTGCCAAACGCTGTTTCCACTCCAACAAGTACCTGCGGTACGTCACGCCCGAGAAGTACAAGAACGACTCATACGGGGAGTTCGACCTGCCGCATTTCGTCATCAACCTCGGTTACGACTTTGGCAGGGGCTGGTCTTTCGGTACGGAGATCGAGTTCGAACACGGCGGTGTGGAGGCTGCCAAAGAAATAGAGGAGCAGGAAGGCGGCAGCGAAGTGGAGCAGGAGGTGGAACGCGGCGGCGAGGTGGCTCTGGAGCAGTTCTGGCTGGAGAAGCGGTTCAACGACTACGCAGTCATCCGCGCCGGTATGCAGGTCATCCCCATAGGCGGATTGAACGCACATCACGAATCGACCGAATACTTCGGCGTTTACCGTCCAGAAGGCGAATACACTATTCTTCCCTCCACATGGCACGAGGTGGCTCTCACCTTTATGGGCAAGACCAAGTCCGGCCTGCACTACCAGGCTATGTTCCTGCCCGGTTTGGACTCCGACCGTTTCAGTCGCAAGAACTGGGTGAAGACGGGCGCGGGCAGTCCCTACGAGTTCAAACTGGCGAACGTCTATGCCGGTGCCGCACGGCTTGACTACACGGGCGTAAAGGGTCTGAGGATGGGGGTGTCGGGCTACTGTGGCAGCAGTTTCCGCAACTCGCTGAGCAACAACGTGAACGGCGACCAGTACAAGGACGTGATAGGACTGGTGTCCATCGGCTCGTTCGACTTCCGCTATAGCGGGTACAACGTCGTGCTGCGCGGTCAGTTCACCTACGGCCATCTGGGCGATGCGCAACTCATCACCAAATACAACAGCACCAGCCAGGTGGCGAACAAGACACGGGTGGCGTCCGACGCTCTGGCAGGCGGAATAGAGGCGGGTTACGATTTCTTCGGACTGAACGAGAAACTGCGGACACAGAAGCAAAGGCTCTATGTCTTTGCCCGCTACGAGTACTACGACTCGATGTTCCGCTACAACGGCAAGCCGACCACGGTCAATGCGTGGTGCGGGCGGCATCGTATGGCGGCCGGTCTGAATTATTATCCAATCCCGCAGATCGGTGTGAAAGCCGAATACGCCTACGCTATTCTGAAGAAGGGACAGAACATAACCTATAACGACGAGCCGATGGTGGCGGTTGGCATCGTGTTCGCGGGAATGTTCAGACCATAATAATGGATATTTGATAGTTAACCTATTAATAATTAACAAAAAAATGAAAAAAGTTTTGAGTTATGCCTTGACAGCACTGATATGCGTGTCAATGGCGGGGTGCAAGGACACCAAGCAGACAGGAGGTGACGTGGAAGAGACCACGCAGAAGGAACAGACACTGAAAAAGGTGATGAACCCTTACATTCATCACGCAGTCATTCCCGTCTATGAGGGGATGGCGGATGCCGCCATACTGTTGGCGGACGATATGGCGAGGATTCTTGAGGCATCAAAGGCCGATCCCGCATCGGAAGACAGTATGCTGATTCACGAGGCGTGCGGACACTGGACTGCCTCGCGCCTCTATTGGGAGCGTTCGGAGGCATGGCTGTACGGTCCAGCCGACTTTGAGGGCATTGACCCGCACATCGACAGCTGGCCCTTCGACAAGACTGGTTTCGACGCTGTTATCGCCGACGCTTCGGAAATGGCGAAATACGAGGAGGCTCTGCTGGGCAACGCCACTCTCGATGAAGAAGAGTACGGCCTACTGGGTTTCCATGCCATCGAGTACGTGCTTTTTGAGAATGGGAAGGCTCACAAGATCAGCGATTTCACCACCCCGCAATGGACCTTTATGAACGTGGTCGCCAACGACCTGCGCAACCAGGCCATCCTGCTTGAGGCGTGCTGGAGAGGACAGGGGAACGTCGCTGCCGCCAAGCAGAACCTGCTCAAGACATCGGGTCTGGCTCCTGCCGCCTCACGCTACTCCGCCAACGGCTTCGGAAGTTATATGACCGAGACGGGCGAGGGCCGCACGTTCGCCACCTACGAGGCCGCAGCAGCCCAGCTGATCGAGGGATGCATCGACATAGCCAACGAGGTGGGCAACATCAAGATCGGCACCGCCTGCTTCGCATCGGCTGACAACGAGGCGGACCGCAACTATATCGAGTCCCCATACTCTCTCCACTCCATCAAAGATTTCACGGACAACATCGTTTCCATCGACTACGCCTGCTTCGGCGCGCAGAAAGACGATGCGAACCTGATTGACAACTATATCAAACAAGTGGACGAGAAAGCGGCTAACAACCTGCGCGATGCCATCGACAAGTCATACGCCGCCATCAAGGCCATTCCCGAACCGTTCTATGAGAACGCCCAGATACCCGAAGCGCAGAATGCCGTCAAGGTGGTGGGTACGGACCTCGTCAATGCACTCCAGGCAGTTTACAAGGCGCTCACAGGGGTTGAATACGAAATGGAAGAAGAGTAATCATTTGATATCGAAACAAACAAAATCACTACAACTATGAACAAACAGTTCATAATCGGTACTCTTGCTGCTGTTTGTTTTCTCTCTTTGCCTTCCTGCAAGGAGAAAAACACAGAAATAGTGGACAATCCCACTACCGACCTGCCCGAATGGTACTACACTGGTGGCAAGACGGGTACCACCCCCATCGCCACCATGAGCTGCTTCGACCAGCCCACATCCGCGACCGAGAAAGCCGGTCTGGTGAGCCAGTTCGACCGGGGTGACCAACTGGCGGAACGCCCGTTCAACTCCAACCCGACCGGCACACGCAGCGGACTGGGGCCCGTCTATGTGCGCTCGTCGTGCCAGCACTGCCACCCCAACTACTCGCACGGCACAACCGTTCCCGAAGGGCAGTACAGCACCTCGCGCATAGGCAACGGCACGCTGCTCGTGGTTTATAATCCCGAAACGGAAGCCTACGTGACGTGGCTGGCGGGTATGCCCCAGCTGCACGCCGTCAAGCCGTTCAAGGCTCCGTTGGACGAGAAGTATATCCATGTCACCTGGCAGACTGCCACCGACCAGTGGGGCAACTGCTTCCCTGATGGTGAGACCTACGAACTGGTCTATCCGGTCGTGACGATGGACAGGGAGGCGGTCTATTCCGCCCGTCCTGAGTTTGCGGAGGCCATCCAGGCGCTCGGTCTGGGCGACTACGACGTACTCGCCAATGGCACGTGGGAGGTGCGGCTGGAGAACACCATCGGCATCTACGGTACAGGGCTGCTGGACGCCATACCCGAGGACTCGATCATTGCCCAGTGGGCGAAAGAGGAGCAGATGGGTGTCAAACTCAACACCGCCTACTTTGAGGGCGGCCAGTGGAAGAACTTCTATAGCAACAAGGTGCAGGGCGACGGTACGCCCTACGTGCGCCGTTTCACCTACGCGATGAGCCGCGGCCCGCTGCAGGACGGCGCCGGCGCGAACGCCATATGGAACATCCCCAACGTGACGCGCAACAACCGCCGCTACCACTATCTCGACCTCAACGGCAAGGTCTATGCCACTTGCGCCTCGCTTGACCCCGATGTGCAGGCGGGATTTGCGGAGTACATTGAGAAGATTGACCCCGAACATACCCACGCCGAGTGGTTCACCGACAACGTGCAGGACAACATCTTCAACTACCTGACCTCCAAGTCGCTTCCTGTGGAGATGACCGACGAGGAGTTCACGGAGATGATGGTATGGCACCGCGGAATGGCCGTCCCCGCCGCGCGCAACGTGAACAGCGAGAAGGTCAGACGAGGCCGCGAACTGTTCGGGCAGGTGGGTTGCGCCGCATGCCACCGTCCGTCGTGGACCACGGGCAGGGACGACATACAGGATCCCAACCTCTTCTTCACCAACGCCAACCAGCAGCTGCCGCGCTATCAGAACCAGAAGATCTGGCCCTACACTGATATGGTTCAGCATAAACTGCACATGGAGAAGGACATCCGCACAGGCTGGTGCCGCACCACTCCGCTCTGGGGACGCGGACTGCACCAGACGGCGACGGGCGACAGCCATCAGGCACGTATGCACGACACACGCGGACGCAACGCGATGGAGGCCATCATGTGGCATTTCTACTCGCCCGAGAGCGATGCTTACTGGTGCGCAGACCGGTTCCGCAGCTTGAGCAAGGAGGACCGCGAAGCCATCGTAACGTTTATTGACGCTATCTGATTATGGTGGCATCTTTCATCAACGTCAGTCTAATCCCATCAGAAGGCGGATTGTATTGACAAAGAGTACTATCAGCAAAACAGGCAGACCATTCCGGTTTGCCTGTTTTTTTGTACCTTCACCGACAGTGAGCCGACGGTCAGCCGACAGTCAACCGTACTTTCATAAACGAAAAATTAAAGATTATTGATATCCACCAGTCGGTTGGCTATCGCATACACCGTCAGACCCGATGACGAATGAATGCCTAA
>JAIKXR010000095.1 GCA_024683975.1 Paludibacteraceae bacterium | reverse complement strand
TGCAGGAGGCTGCCGCGCTGGTCGAACATGCCGTGCAGACTTACAATAATTTACGACCTCATTTGAGCCTTCAGATGCGCACGCCTGCGGAAGTCTATTACGGCTCGGGAGGGTGAGTTTGGCCGCCCATTCATCATGTTTGTTTTGGCGGTACCGCCAAAAAAACATTATGAATGGATTACACCTCTATATTAATTATAATTTGCATATTTCAGTTTTATGTTGTACCTTTGCATCATCTTAAAAATTAAACCTCCTTAGGAAAGGAGTAAACCTTTTCAGTAAACGAGTCAAAAGTTTACGTTTCTTAAGATACTATCTCAGTAAACGAGTCAACCTTTTTCAGGTTTAGTCAAACGTATATCTATCGTATATCTATCGTATATCTATCGTGTATCTAACGTATATCTATCGTGTATGTATCGTACTTGATAGCGGATTGACGGCAGCAAAAGTACGGCATTCTTCGGAAACACGCAAGAGAATGAGCGAAGATGAATGCCGATTAGCAAGCGGCGGAAGGAGGAGGAAAAAGGGGAAGGCAAAGGCAGAAGGGGATGACGAAGGCGAAAACGGAAGGGGGATGGCGAAGGCGGAAAGGGAGGACGAAGGCGTAAAGGGAGGAATTTTTGTTCAGTTTCCTGTCTGGACACCTCCTCCGCCGCCGAGACGGCCCGCCTCGTCCATATCGCCGACCTTACGCTGCTTGTGCTGCTGGTACTGACCGAACATCCACGTGACAGAAAACATAACACGCTGCTGGCGAACGGTGTTCCTGTGCCAACTGGCATACCCCTCCGCCAGACCCTGATCTTCGTCCTCGAACACCATCGAGCGTGCCAAATCCTGTATGTTCAGATTGAAAACCAGACCTTTCTTAATATAGGTCTTGCGCACACCGAAACCTGAGAAGAACGTGCTGCCTGACCTGCTATATCCCGTCTGCATCGGCGAAGCCCAGTTGGCATCGAATGTCATTGTCCAGTCCTGCGGCAGGTAAGCGGACAACGTGCCGCCCACATAACCGTAGTGGCTTCTGCTCTCATAGGCGGGTCTGCCGTCCGCCTGTCGTTCGTAAGACCGGTTGATAAAATGCAGCCACCCCGCATTCAACGTCAATGCCAGCCAAGCACCTTCTATACTTCGTGTTGATGACTTCGTGTTGGTCACTGCGTGTTGGTGACTGCGTGTTGATGACTGCGTGTTGGTAACTGCGTGTTGGTCACTTTGTGTTGGTGACTGCGTGTTGTCTTGTGTAGCAAACTTAGGCACGAGGGGAAGTTCGGTGAGGGAGATGTTGCCGCCGTGTGTGGTGCAAGTCCCGAAATTGACCCATTGCGCATAGCCCATGCCGTTGGGCAGCACGGTGACCCTGGACGAGAACATGTCCTGCGTGTGCGCGAAATTGAACGTCATATTGAGGTACTGCGTCCATGAGAGACTGACCTCCACATCGTTATTGAACTCCGGTGTCAGTTCCGTATTACCCACCTGGCAACTGTAGGCATCGACATACTTCCGGAAAGGATTGAGCATCCAATAGTTGGGACGCTTGATACGCCGCGTGTAACTGGCGCTCACGCTGTAGGACTCCGTCTGTCTGGCCCTGTCCGCAGGCTGGTTGCTGTAACCGATATAGACCGTCGGGAAGGGATTGAGATACGACTTGTTAGTTATGGAGTCGGCACTCTTCCAGTCGCCCCGGCTGAACGTATATTCGCCGCGCAGACCGAGTTTGACGGACCAATGCTCACCGAACTGCTTGCCCGCACTGATATACGCCGCCGCCACATGCTCGTCATAACGGAATGCGCTCAGTTCGGCCGGAAGGGCTGTGCCGTTACGCATTGAATCGGTCGTCATGGCGTTGTCGGTGGACGACAGGGCGTACTTAACGCCACACTCAATCATGCCGGTCTGCCAGAACTTGGTCTGGAAATCCATTTTCGCGCTGTAAATATCCACAGTCTGGCGGCTGTGAATATCCAGTCCGACCGAACTGTTCCCGAATGTCGAACTGACGAACTCCGTCCCCTGGTAATTACGGGCACTGTTGCGGTAACGGTTGTAATCCGCGTTCACCGTCAGTTCGCGTCCGAGCGCCTCCGAGAACGTGTGCGTATAGTTGAGATTAGCCGTGTGCTGGGGCGCTTGCAAACGGTTACGCGCCTCAGTCACGCTATTGACAGTGTCTGCGGGACTGTAGGTATAGGCGTGGTTGCGTCCCGGCAAAATCTGTTGCTTTACATCCATATACGGCACCTGGAGGATAAAGCCGAGCGTATTCAGCGAGTCAATATACCAGTCGTTACCCGCTTTGAGCATATAATACTGGAAATCCACACCGTAGCCCGACTTCGAGTAGTTCTCCAAAGCCGGTGTCTTACGGTATGACTCGAAGTCAATATCGTTCTGCGCGAACACTTGCGTCAGCTGGCCGAAGGTATAGGTCATCTCACCACGGTAGTTGAGCATCAGCGAAGCCATCTCCTGACTCAGCCACCGTCTGACATCGCCGAAATACATGCCTCCGTACCCGGCGGACAGCATACCGTTCAGACCCCGCATCATATTGCGCTTGGTCTTGATGTTGATGATACCACCCTGCCCGCTCGCGTCGTATTTGGCGGAGGGGTTGGAGATAATCTCAATCTTCTCTATCGTGTTGCCATCCGTGCCGTCGAGCATCGCCTTGAGCTGGTCGCCGCTGAGATAGGAGGGCTTGCCGTCCACCCATATCTCGACGGACTTGCCGTTGACGGTGATATTGCCGTCTTTGTCAATGCGCACGCCCGGGGAGCGGCGAAGGATGTCATTGCCGTTGCTTCCCGCCGCAAGAGGGGACTGGCTGACATTGACCACCAGCTTGTCCATCTGCCTCTCGATAAGCGGGCGTCTGGCTTTCACCTCCACCTCCGCCAGCCGCTCCGTCTCTTCGCGTAACATAAAGTCGGGGCCACCATAAACGGTATGATAGCCGACAAAGGAGGCCTGAATGATATACGCACGCACGGGAACCTCTATAGAATAATGTCCGTCATCGTCCGTGATGGCACCCGTAATGAGCGTTGAGTCCTGCGACAAGACGGAGATGGTCACAAAAGGTATGGGGTTGCCATGCGCGTCCTTTACTGTTCCTTTCACTGTTTCGGCTGATGCCATCACGGCAAACAGCAAACATAATCCCAATAGAATATTTTTCATTTGTCCGTTCCGTTTTGAAATACAGCGCAAAAGTACCGCGCTTTGTTCAAACGGAATATGAAAAAACGGACATTGTGCTAAAGCCTTGTGTGAACAATATCTTTATGCCTTGTTATTCTGAAAGTACAGCGGTCGCTTCCACGGAGAATCGTATTCTCAATCCGGACATCGAACCGGCTGTCCGGTTCAAGTTGCGACAAGATATACAGAATGCTCTGTCGTGAGCACTCACACTGCTGCGGACGGTTTCTCTGCCCACACTTGACTTTAGGACACGTACATTCCAGATAACCCAGTTCATAAACCTTTCCCGGCTCAATCACCCTACCCGTATAGGACTTGCTGTTGTACCCTTCCGTAAAGATTCTGTCAAAATTCCCTTCATACTTGGCATATATTTGCTTATGTATCTGGAGAACATGATCTTTTACACATTCGATGGCTTCTTCTCTATAGCACATATTTTTGTTTCATTATGTTCTTTCATTGTTTGTAATCGGCAAGCGTTTTGACCTCACAGCCTTTGCTTTCGTAATAAGCGAGCATCTCTGGGAGTTTCTTCAAGTCATAACTGGTAATACAGTCGGAGAGGACATGTACTGTGAAGCCTGCCTTGGCCATGTTGAAACACGTCGCTTTAACGCAGGCCGTAGCATCAGCTCCTGCTATGTAAAACTCATTGATGCCGTTCGCAGCGATGAAAGCAGAAAATGCTTCGCTTGTA
>JAIKXR010000073.1 GCA_024683975.1 Paludibacteraceae bacterium | reverse complement strand
GTACTGCGTTCGTGGGAGAGTAGGTAGCCGCCACTTTCAGAAGCCTTGAAACAACATTTCAAGGCTTCTTTGTTTTGTGTTATATCGTGGACTTTTCATCGTCTCTTTTTAGTAGTGGGGTGTCTTTCAGCAAACGATTAGATGCCTGTGACACCGGTCAGGACTATCCCAAGTGCAAAATATAACATCAACGCGCAGCATAGACGGGCTTTCTTTGTGCTAGCGCAATAGATGCTCATCATCACGCTCATAACGGCACTCAACCCTCCAATCACGCTGCCTGTCCATATATACCACTGCCCTTCCTCCAGCGTAGAGGCAACTATGGGATATGAGCCAATCTGAACGAAATGACCAAACCAGTTACCGATAAAAGAAAGAACAAAAATCCATACACTCCAAGAAAATGCGTGGCGGCGATAACAATATGCAAGCAGAATGCTGACAATAACAACCATGATGACCGAAGAGGCTCCCTCAATATGTGGGAAACACATAATATAGTCTTCCGTGGGAATACTGAAATGCCAAGCGCACTCACCGGTGGACTGCCATAATAATGTGCCACCGGCATAGGCAAGCAAGAATGAGGGTAGCAGTTCGGATTTTTTCTTGTCGGATAAATATGCGCATACAAATGCCACAACGAAGGCTATTACCATAAAGACCAGACGCATAGGATTAGGATCTACCTTTTCGCCGTCATCATAATGCGGCTGAATAACAGGACGCATATCTCTTCCAAGATACAAGCATAAGGCAAAGATGCCAACCAAGCCAATGGTTATCAGAATTATATATATAAGTGGAACGGCTACATCACTCCACCATTGCCAACGTGTGCATCGGGGCTGTCGCGTCCAATGAAAATGTATATCATCCATAGGCCTGATAAATATATGTAACTCAAGTTTTCAACATAGTATAAGCACTTTCAGCCATTCACCATTTGCAGGTATTTGTTCATCGTGCCGAGTGCAATGAGTCTTTCGCGGTGATTGTCGCGGAATTGCGCAACATAATCGTGGGCATGGCTAATAATAGTCTGTGCCTTATCAGTATGTCGGTTGTAGTATGTCAGTTTTTCCGCTAAATCGCTGAAATCGTCACTAATCTCTATATAGTGATAATCAGGAATGAGTGTTCCTTCCATAAACCACGTCTCGCATGTCGGGCGTGGCATAACGGCAATCGAATTGCTCGACATCACCCACTTCAAATTGCTCGCCACATCGTTGCCCTCCAACGCCATTATGTATCTGTATGCGAGATGTTCACTGATGGTTTTCTTTGGCGTATGCCATTCCTGTGGCAGTTGTGAAGAAGACCGGCTCACATCACCACAGTCGCATATATCGCTGCCAAAATATCTATGCATAAAGTCAATACGTGACTGCTTGCCGGCTACTTTACCCCGGAAAATGGCAGTCGGACGTTTGTCTTCCCAACTGATGTCGTCTTTGATAAAGATGAAGTGACGCACCTTGTCCATCTTGAGTAGAGTGCTGTTTGCAATATTGTCAGTCAGGGGACGGCTCTTGACGATAGATGGTAACTTCGGAACGTGAACTATATCGCCCGGAAGCAATTCCCACCGCAAGTGGGAAGGAAAATAACGGGTAACTTCACGACTGTCAAAATAATAGACTTTCTGTTTTTTGGGGATGTGTGCGTCTTTGATGCGAGGCGATGAAGGAGGTAACAGAGTAGGGTGGTTAAGCTTGCAGTAGTAGTTGATGCGGCTGTGAATATAGTCTTTGTCATCGCTCAGTTCTATCTCCTGCAGCAGTTTGTCTCGTTGCCATTGCCATACAAAAGACGGAACGAGCAATGATGAATATCCGTTGAGGTAGTAAAGCAATTTGGAGTTCTTTCCGCTGTGTAATTTGTATTGCAATGTATGTAACATAAGAGGTCTTTAGACTAATAGTCAAACAACGAGACAAAAGTAATATCACGCGGCAAGATGCGCAAATAAAAAAGGCTGCCATAAATCAGGTAGCCTTTTTTGTGTAGTGCCAAGCATTTTATTACCATTCGAGAAGTACTTTGCCGCATTGACCGCTGACCATCACATCGAAACCTTTCTGGAAGTCATCGAACTTGAAGCGGTGAGTGATAACCGGGCTGAGGTCAAGACCGCCAAGAATCATTTGCTCCATCTGATACCATGTCTCCCACATACGGCGACCTGTTATACCTTTGATGGTAAGAGCGTTGAATATAACATCGCTCCAGTTGACTTTGGTATCGGAGGGCAGTATGCCCAACTGGGCGATGTTAGACCCTTTGTACATGTGCTCAATCATATCATTGAAGGCACTTGGCGCGCCGGACATTTCGAGTCCGACATCAAAGCCGCGGATACCAAGTTGCTCCATAGCACCCTGTATGGTTTCGCCTTTAGAGCCGTCAACGGTCAGCGTCGCACCCATACGTTTGGCAATATCAAGACGGAGAGGGTTGAAGTCTGTTACCACGATGTTCTTGGCTCCTGCGTAACGGCATATTCCTGCAGCCATTGTACCGATCAGTCCGGCACCGGTGATGAGAACGTCTTCTCCCAAAAGCGGAAAAGCGAGTGCTGTATGAGTGGCGTTACCGAAAGGATCCATAATAGCGGCAAAGTCATCGGGTATCTCGTCGCGCAGTTTGACTATATTTGACTCAGGTATGCTGACGAACTCGGCAAATGCCCCGTCGCGTGTTATACCCACGCTGACAGTGTTCTCGCAGACGTGTCCCATACCGCGGCGGCAGTTACGGCATTGTCCGCAAACGATGTGTCCTTCAGCTGTAACGCGGTCGCCAACTTTGATATTGCGTACTCCGTCGCCCACTTCGGCTACCACGCCGACAAACTCGTGACCTTGAATATAAGGCGGTTTGCAGTGCGACTGTGACCACTCGTCCCATTTGTACATGTGGAGGTCGGTGCCGCAAATGGCAGCTTTCTTCACTTTGATTAACACATCGTTCACACCCACTTGTGGCATGGGCACTTCTTCCATCCAGATGCCGTATTCGGGCTTTCTTTTAACTAATGCTTTCATTGTGATATATGTTTGATTAACAAGTGATTTGTCAATATTATTTTGGCTTTGGCCGAAATCAGGAACGCTTGCGTACCTGCTGATAATTCATACAAATGACTTGCAAAATTACTTGCTTTTTGATACTCAAACAAGAAAAAAAGATACAAAACTGCAAATTTTACAATAAATACCTGATTTTTGGGATTGCGGTAGCAAATATGTCACCGTACTTTTGCAGCATAATAATGAGTCTTAAAGAAGTTTGTGAGTTTTTATGATGTTCTTCGAGCGGTAACCGCTGAAAAGAACAAAAAGACTGCCTGACCTCTTTCAATGGTCAGGCAGTCTCTTGTTTCACCGACTTATATCAGGTGGAAAACTTTTGATTAGTTGAACAAATAGCGGACACCAAGTGAAATAGGACCCCATATTCCGGCATTATTGAAACCTACTTTGTTTCCGGCATTGCAAATGCCGACTGAAGGACGCCAGTCAAGTGAAAGCTGGAAGGGGAACCAGAAATCGTACTCAAACCCGATATGACCTGCCACGCCAGCGTAGAACCAGTTGTTGGCATTTTTCTCCCATACGTAGCCTGCGCTACCACCTACACCCATATACCAGTGCCATTCGCCTTTTTCGTTCCATGGGAAGGTAGCTCCAAAGGGGTCAATCCAGTCGTATGTTACGTGTCCCCCGGCACCAAAACCGTTGCCGAAAGGCAGGATGACGTTGGCTGCGACATCAAGCATGTTGTCCGTTCCGAAACCGTGTTCATACGAAAAAGAAGTCCAAGGACCGAGGTTGATACCTATGGCACGGGGTTGTGCCATCGCAACGAAAGTGCTGCAAAGCACCAATGCTACAATAAGAATTGATTTTTTCATGATGTAAAATTTTATTGGATATTAATAACTGAAAAAACGCCGCAAAGATAGTGACAACAAATAACATACACAAGTTTTTGTAGGAGGTTATTTCACCTCTTGACCTTGGAGGTTGTAAATGCGGATGCCACGGAGGATGTAAAGGATGCCGTTACGGAAGATTTTCTGCGGGGAGGTGGATGACTGCGTTGCATCCTCGAGGGCGGTGGGGGTGTTCGGGGTGAAGAGGGCGGTGACGGTGGTGTCTTGCGTGACCGCAAGACCGAACTGGACACTGTAGCCTTCCCAGCCGCTCAACTTATAGCCCTCGTCGGGTACTGCCTCCAAGAAGAGTACCGTGCCGTGGTTGACAAAGTCGGGATTGACCTGCCGCGGACGGATAGTCACCGTGCCATGCTCCGCCACGATAGTCACCTTATGGTGCTCCATCTCACGCCATTCGTACTGCGCCGCCACGTTGAGGTCACTGTGCACCTCGTCCAACGGCTTGTCCCAGCCGATGAACACATGGTCGTCCATATACACCTCCATATTGCCCACGGCTTTCTCTCCGTCCGCTACCTGCTCTGTACCCAACAGGTCCGAATACCATCCGTCGTTGTAGAAAGAGACGGTCCAATAGACATCGTCCTGCCCATAGACGGCGCGTATGCGGCGGTCTTCGGTCACAAAGGTGTAGTCACCGTCCCAACGGATGAAATGGTAGCCTTCGCGCGTCGGCGGCACAGGCGGCACAGCATCCTCGAACTTGGAGACTGTCTGCTCGGTGATGAGTTTGTCTTCCCAGCTGACGAAGGTCACGGTGTATTGTCCCGGATTGGGTATATAGTCATAATAGGCACCGTAGTACAGTTCCTCTCGGACGTTCATCCATCGGCGGTCGTCGGGTTTGTTCTCGCAGAGCCATTCCGTGAACGGATGGTGAACGGGGTCATACTCTATCTCCGAGAGCGAAGGCATGACGGCACTGCCGCCGCAGGGTATGTACTGCACATCCTCGTAACTGTAATAACCGCCCTCACCGTCGGACTTGCGGTAAGTGAAATGCACGGGATAGACGTTCTTGGAAATCAGTATCGTGTCCGTGAATCCTTCGGGTACGTAGCAGACGGTGCCGTCAGCGGTCACGTCGGTATTGACATAGGTCCATGACTTGTTACGCAGGCGTTGGAACTCGAGGCAGTCGTCGGTGTTGTAAGCGTCCGTACCGCAAGTCCGACGGTGAGGGCGGTTATTACAGTTACGAGGATGTGCAGTACATACCCTGCGGCGGCAGTGCCGTCATGCCTTCGCTCTCGGAGATA
>JAIKXR010000067.1 GCA_024683975.1 Paludibacteraceae bacterium | reverse complement strand
AATTGAGAATGACGAATTGAGAATTGAGGATTCGTCCGCTGTCAAGTATATAGAGAACGGCATTCTCTATATAGAGCGCAACGGCAAGACTTACAACGCACAGGGACAGTTGATTGACTAAAATGCGAAGTCACACCCGCTCTTCCGAAAGAGGCCGAGAAAGGTCCAGCTCTTGCGGTTATGTCCGCAAGCAATAATAACAGAAGGCTATCCGCACAGATAGCCTTCTGTTTTTCTTCTATTGTAGTTGTTGAGAGCCGCTTTTCACTTTTTGCGTCACTTGCGTCTACATGAAAGCCCATTGGGCTTTTATGGTTGCGGAATAGTGGGTGGATATTCCGACATCGGCTTTGCCGAAAGAGCTCGAATCGGTTCACTTCCCGCGAGCATCCTGTTTCTTGCTTTCGTCTGGATATGAAATAATCGCATGTCAAAAGTAATTGAAAGTCAGATAACAATACGACATTTGCAAAAAAAATGCACCGGATTTGGTGCAATTATTGTACTTTTGCCGCGTTAAACTGAAAACAAGCGGATTATGGATACTCTGAAAGCACAAATGAGAGCAATGCAGGAACGGACAGACACGGATTTTGTGAGGTATCTTCACGGGAAGATTGACTGGTCGCAGCAGTTGGTCGCCATTGTCGGTGTGCGTGGCGTTGGCAAAACAACGATGCTGCTACAGCACATACTGATGTACTACTCACCGGATGACACGCTGTTTGTCTATGCGGACAATATCTATTTCACCATGCATACCATTTTCGATATGGCGGTGGCGTTCTATCAGAACGGCGGGCGGCATCTCTATATTGATGAGATACACAAGTACCCCGGATGGTCAAGGGAGATAAAAAACATCTACGACACGCTGCCGGGACTGCAAGTGGTCTATACCGGCTCAAGCATTCTGGATTTGGAGAAAGGCGGAGCGGATCTGTCACGGCGACGGCTGCAGTATTATATGCACGGTCTGTCGCTGCGCGAGTATATCCAAATGAAACACAACATACAGATACCGGTACACACATTGTCCGACCTTCTGGCACAAAAAATCACGTTCCCTTATTCGCAGTTGCAACCGTTGCCTGTTTGGAAAGAGTATGTACGGACTGGTTATTATCCGTTTTTCGCAAAGGGACATTATTTGCAACTGCTTGACAACGTGGTGCTGCAGACACTGGAAAACGACATCCCGATATTTCATTCCCAAGCGCGGAGCATCCATTGCCCCGCGCTTGCTGTCTTTTTCGCTTTCCGCCGATTGTCGGATTGACAATCGGCGGAAGGGATTATTGCCACTCATGTACAGGGCGGATCTTGATATCAAACCCGTCATACGTGGTGTCTTCATATACATGGTCTGTCAGCAACAACAAGTTGTCGCATTTGGTCACTTGTGCCGCTGTTTTCAAACCATTCAGTTCGCGCTTGCGCGTCTTCTCCGCAGATATGTCGTACGACACTTGTATGCATTGTAGCACTTGGTTGCCTTGACACACCAAGAAATCACACTCACCACTACGGTCTTTGAAGTAGCAAATGTCCCAACCTTCCAGTTTGCATTTGCGGAGTAATTGGATGAGTACGACAGTCTCTAACCGCCAGCCTGAGTTCTCTGCAGAAAAGGCGTTATCCCGCATATTCATCATCGCCACATCCACCGCATATAGTTTTTCCTGCACCGCACGCAACTTGCTCTTGGTGGAGTATTTTTGAACGCCTACCAACAGGTATGCCTGTTTGAGGTAGTCTATATAGTTCCTTGTGGTATGCTGAGACTTGAAATGGAACAGTTCTGTTAACTCTTGCGCGACCACAATGGACGGAGAGATATTGAGCAGATGATGAGCCATCTGTTCAAAGGCTGCCTTAAAGACTATTTTGTAGCGCTGCTCTATATCGCGTTTAAGGATGTTGTCCACCAGCGTGTTGATATAATGCCGCTTGTCTTTGATAATCAGCAATTCAGGGAAACCGCCTTGCTGCATGTATTCATCAAAAGCCGCTCTGCGGAAAGCGGTTGCTTTGGTGGCAACGCTATTGGTGTCCACACCTTTCATCTCGCAGAACTCTTGGAAAGAGAAGGGGTAGAGAGCTATCTCTTTGTTACGTCCGGTCAGGTGCGTAGCCAACTCACCGCTCAACAGTTTGGCATTGGAACCGGTGATGATGACGTGCATCTTCTGGCGCAACATCCGGTTGACGAACAAGTGCCAGCCGTCTATGTCCTGTACCTCGTCAAGGAACAGATATTGGAAGTCGCCGTATATCTTGTACAGCACTTCGAGCACATCGTTCAACTGCTCTGCTTGCAGACCTTTCAGACGCTCATCGTCAAAATCCACGTATGCGAAACGAACCCCTCTTTGTTTCAATGCTTGATAGCATAGAGTCGATTTGCCACTGCGTCGCACACCAATAACCACCTGTGCCTGCGGACTGTTTATCTCCACGAGTGCTTCTTCCGGTCGATGGCACAAAGTCTCTTGCTGACGTGCCTCTAACTCCTCTTTCTGATCAGAGAGGATTGCCTCCAATGTTCGGGTGTCTGTCATACCTTTTTGCTTTTGCGCCGCAAAAATACTGCATCATAATTAATTACAAAATATTTGACACCTCTTTTTTACTCTCAAAACGCAATATTTTACAAAAATCAGCATTTTAAAACGCAATATTTTACAAAAATCAGCATTTCAAAACGCAATATTTTACAAAAAAAAACGCTCTTACAAAAACGCATTGTACCACCACCAAAAAATAGACACTAAAAATGTACACATTCCGATAAGGAACTTAAGTTTTGTGTACCAACAATGCATAGGGTATTGCATTGGGTTCAAAATATATCTTTGCAAAAATCTTCAGAGAGGATGTCATCAGTAACACATCCTCCATCATCGCTCAGGGCTGATATTCTGAATATGAACAGGAACAGTTGTTCTAAACTCCAGTCGCTTGTCAAGCCCGCGCAACGAAGCACCTTCTCCCGTCAGGAAAATGCCACGTACGGCAATATCGTTATTCAACCATACCGGAGTTGATTCGAGGATTTTTATAATCATGTATTCAAGTCTCTCGATGCTCCTGTGCAAGCAATGCGCTAGCTCCATATAAGAGAGAGTTATCCGCATCGGAAGAGCGGTCGTGATGTTCGGGCCAATCACTTTATAATCATTCGGTGCATCTTCCAACTCTGTGTCAGCAGAGCCGACAGCGGCCATAATCTTTTTTGCAATAGCTTTATCAATCCGCGTACTATGCATACTTGCCATATAAAGGATAATATCCTGAATTAAAATGTCGTATGAGATTGCCCTGGTATGGTGACAGGACAAGACGCGTCCGTTTGCAATCACAAAGACCTCGGTTATGGTATTCCCTATATCCACCATCATACATCCTCGTGTGTTTCTGACATCCAGCCCGATACTGATTGCCTTGGCAATCGGTTTGTTCAAAGCCACTTTACCATGAGTGAGAATGGTGATTTCAGAGCCAAGATTGTTGGCAAATTCTTTAAGAGATAATTTTTTCATAACAATATCATTTAGAGTTTATTGATTGCAAGACACAATGTAGCGACAGTTTTACAAAGAAAAGCCACTGTTTCCTCTTTGGATCCTGTCAGCGGATAAGAGTAAGCATTGGCACCGTAGCGCGTGAAATCACAAAGTGTTTTGCCTTTAGCGAAGACAGGGCGCAACACATTGATAATATAATCCGGATCAAACTGAAGGAACTCCACTACAGCCATTGGCTGGTTGTCATCATCCCAATCCAGCGAAAGACGAAACTTGCGTTGCTGCGGACCTATTGAAAATTGCAGGCTGGTCTTATTAGAAGTCGCATATAAGGTTACGGCGTAACCTGTTTTATTAAGGCGATGCGCAGCCTGTGCAAAAATATACGTCCATCGCAGATTGAACTGCGGTTTCTCAATTTCGATAGAGCGGTCACAGAACAGATACAAGATTCTTTGCTCTAATTGTTGTTGTTTTCTTTTGAAACTCATATATTTATAATGTTAAAAAGTTGCAGTGCAATCCCTTTGTTTTGGAATTGCGCTGCAAAAGTATGACTTCATACTGCCGAATCGTGGCAGTCATTATGGAAATTTACGATAATTTTTCGCTTTCCATATATCCGGTGTTGGCATATTGCTCCGGGTCGAAGCCATACTTGTTCTCAAACAGTTGTCGGATTTGAGGGAAGTATTTCGACTGAGCCAACGGATTCGTTGAAGACGGAATCACTAACTCGACGGACATTCCTTCCTCCAAGCGCAAGCCCACCTTGTTGACTCTGCGCTTCACGGTAATTTTCCAAAGTGCCATAATGATTTTTGGTTTTTAAGTTTAACAATGCGGCGTGACTCTGTTTGTGAATCACGCCGCAAAATTATGTGCCCAGACTGCCAAATCGGTTCAGTCAAAGGAGGAAAATAATCTTTTATTGTTTCTGTTGAGAGATTCTTAGTGTAGATGCTAAACCTGCAATTAAACTTTGTAACTCAAGCAACCGATCTGCTATAGTATCTACTTTTATCGCTTCTCCACTAACAAAATGAGAATCATCTGTATTTCTGATATAAGCAAATGTAGTGTTTTCTGATTCTGCAATTCTTTCAGGGCGTACAATGATCAATTTGATTTCATTCAGTTTATTAACAAAACTCTCAGCATAGATTGTTTTTTTTACAGGTTTAGACCACCCTTTGTCTTGTGTTTTCTTTGGATTACAATATGTTCTTATACTTAAACAACCATTCTTCGAGTCTATTTGCAGATATAATTTGATAGAATCATCCTCATTAATGGAAAATTTTGGTAATTTGAAATCCCATGCATCATTATACGGATCATTCACCCACTTGCATAATGTCAATTTATCTTCTTCCTTGGGGGTTAGTTTCTCATTTAGGCAATTTTCTAATGCCATATAAAAACCTTGCCATGCCCTGCTTCCCCATTCGGAAACAGATTTTTTCGTGTATGATTGTGTTTGTTTTTCTATTCTCTGAAGGTGGTTAACATAGTCGATAAAAATAGGATTCAATGATGATGGGAACACCTCTTTCAGAACATTGAGAATATCACTACGTAATAAAATTTTGAACGCTACATTCGAATGATCATTCTTATATTTTTTTTCTAGATCATTCTTATATTTTTTTTCTAGTTTATTCAGATAATAATAGCTTTCATTACCTGTTTTGTAATAGATACAATGAAGTTCAGGCTCATTTTCAATGTTTAGAATCTTCTTTCCTTCATTTTTTAACCATTGGGTGTAATTTGTCAATTGGTTATCATGTTCGGATGTATCTGTTTTGTCTTCAATGAGAATAGCAAACACATTATTGACAATCGCTAATACATCAATGTTTTTCAGTTGTTTATAGCATTTAACCGATTCTATTTGCAAGTCATTCTTGTTCTTGTCTAATAAGAAACGGACAAACTTTTGTGCAGCCGCATTCAGTTGCTCGTCAGCATCTTTGTACTGGGGATTAGCCCAGTCCAACAACCACAGAATAAACGCATCCTGACTCAATTCAGAAGTTGCGTAATTAAAAAGATTAGGTGTTTTCATACGATAATGGATATTTATATTGGTTCGTTATACAATTCGGTTATTGCTTC
This sequence comes from Paludibacteraceae bacterium, assembly GCA_024683975.1. Taxonomy (GTDB): domain Bacteria; phylum Bacteroidota; class Bacteroidia; order Bacteroidales; family Paludibacteraceae; genus Colicola. The sequence goes on along the minus strand of JAIKXR010000067.1, from coordinate 21,301 downwards.
ACTCTCTTTTTTCATTTTGTCTGCCAGTTTCTTCGGCTCCAGTACTTGCAAGGCGGAGCCGTGGGCGCGAAGTTCCTGCATAAACTCGTAGTTGGGGACTACAAAATACTTGAATACAGAATACTCCTCCGTGCGTTCCGTCTCGCGCTGCGAGTCGTGGAGAGGCAGGGAACGCAGGTAGTTAGCCTGCCAACTGTTCACACGGATGGTGACAAACACAGGCTTCTTACCCGCATCACTCACACCCACCAATGGCGCGAAGTACGCTTCCGCGTCAAAGCCGGCAGGCAACTTGTAGGTCTTGCCGGTCGCTTCCAACTCAACAATCCTGTCTAAAGAATAGACGGTCGGTTCTGGCAAGTCAGACTTCGCGAGCATGTACCAACGCTGACGATAGACCTTGACGCAGTAGGGCTTGACATGGAAGGTGGAGGGATGGTCCTTGTGGTAGCCGTGATAAGTCATCTTCAGTTCCACCTTGTCGCGCATCGCTTCGATAATCGGCATCAGGAAACGCTGACCGGAAGGAATCTTCTCAAACAGAATCTGATGTTTGAGATGGTGGCTTTCGTTGATGAGGTTGTTTACTGCGAAGGTGTTGATCAGCCATTGGCGCACTCCACCACGAGCGAGGTCGTCCGCATCCTCTATGTAGTATGTCCGTCCGAGACTGCGGTCACACTCGATGATGATTTGAAACAAGTCCTCAATGGCGTGCCTCCAGTTATGGAAAGTGCGTTCAGGTATGGCACTCTCATGCAGATAGTTGAGCGTGGAGTTCTTTGCCCACTTGCGGTTGATGTCCGCACGAGAGATGTGTCCGGCTGTATAGATGGTTTCCACCAGCCATATATAGCAGCGGAAGAGCAGGGCGGATGATTGTTTTTCCATAGTTGCCTTCAATTTTCCGGCAAAGGTAGTGCTTTTAACTGCCAAATCATAGCAGTAAGAACAAATTTTTACTGTGGATAGATACTTCGGTTAATAAAATGTGACAAATATTTTGTGTTTCAAATAAAGGTGTTACTTTTGCGGGCTGAAAATGAAAAATATATAAGTGGAACAGAAACGAAAAACGCATCTTTTTTAGTATAAGGGAGCGTATAAATGTCAAAACACGGGTTGAATGGCGCAAAACAAGTCAGATAACGGGCAGTGGGAAATAGTCATTACTCCGAAAGCGAATGTTCTGGCATTCGATTGGGGCGAGTTGTGGCGTTATAGAGACATGTTCGTTTTGTTTGTGTTACGTGCTTTTCGTGTGGCGTATAAGCAGACTATTCTTGGTCCGTTATGGTTCTTGATTACGCCTGTTCTGTCAGTTATTGTTTATGTGGCTGTTTTTGGCGGGATAGCCAATATCCCGACCGATGGTATTCCTCCTGCTCTTTTCTATCTGTTAGGTATTTCGCTATGGGGGTACTTTGCATCGTGCTTGAGTTCGACCAGCAACTCATTTGTCACCAATGCTGATATATATGGTAAGGTTTATTTTCCACGAGTCATAATGCCTTTGGTGTCAGTAACGGTCAATCTGCTCAGTTTTTCCATTCAGTTGGCTATATTCTTCGCGTTCTATATCTATTATGTGGCGACCGGGACAGAATTGGTTATACATTGGCAGGTTGTTTTGTTCCCTGTTTATATAATGATATTGGCTTTGTTTGCGGTAGGTGTAGGAATGATCGTGTCGTCGTTCACCACCAAATACAGGGATTTGCAAATAGTCTTTTCCAAAGTAATCACGCTGTGGGTATATATAACGCCGGTTATATATCCGATGTCGATGGTGACGAATGACAAACTTCACTTGGCGATGTCGCTCAATCCTGTAACGCCTGTGATAGAGGCTGCCAAATATTCGCTGTTAGGTGCCGGTGAGTTCTCGTGGGGATGGCTGGCATACAGTCTGGCGATGACGTTGGCGGTGTTGTTTGTAGGCGTGATTATCTTTAACAAGGTTCAGAAATCGTTTATGGATACCGTGTAGTGTGAGGAAAACCAAGGACACATATTGGACTACTGTCATAGCCCCCAAGGAAGGTTCATTCAATTTGGGGTTGCGTGATGTATGGCAAAAACGTTACTTGTTGTGGCTGTTCGTTAAGCGCGATATAACGGTGCAGTTCAAACAGACTGTTTTTGGTATGGGTTGGTACTTTGTGGCACCGTTGTTTTCTACTGTTATGTATATGGTGGTGTTCGGACGGATAGCCAATATACCGACTGACGATATTCCTCAACCTGTTTTTTACTTGAGCGGTATATGTTTGTGGGAATATTTCTCAACGTGTCTGACTATGGTATCCTCCACTTTTCAGACTAATGTGTCGCTGTATGGAAAGGTCTATTTCCCGAGGCTGATAACACCAATGTCGGTGGTGATAGGCAAGTTGTTCCGCTTCTCGTTGCAACTGCTGACTTTTGTTATTGTGTATCTCTATTTCGTTTTCAGAGGAGTGAATCTGCAACCGAATCTCTATCTGTTGCTATTCCCGTTGGTAGTTGTCTGTCTTGCCGGTATAGCGTTAGGTTTGGGACTGATTGTGTCATCACTGACGACTAAATATAAGGATTTAATCAATTTCTTCGCCACCTTTGTCTCGCTGTGGATGTACGCTACACCTATTGTCTATCCGCTCAGTTACGTGACCAACCCGACGTTGTACAAAGTGATGTTGTACAATCCGATAACATCATTGGTAGAGACATTCAAGTATGGCGCGTTTGGAGCGGGCAGTTTCTCTTGGGGGGCTTTAGGTTACAGTTTTGCCTGTATGATGGTATTGATGCTAATCGGCATAATGATGTTCAACCGAAGGCAGAAATACTTTATTGACTCTATTTAGCGTCAGTTTTCAATTTATTCCGTGGAATTACACCATCTTTTACCGCATAATTCAAGTTTTACCATTTGAGTTATGCAGTGTTCTTGATGACCGATAACGATTTCCAAATATAACCGGAATCGGTATAACCGCCGCAGAATCAAGACTGGAAAAATGTGATGGACAGGAGTCCTTCTCTTATAAAAGTAGTGAAGGATGTGGATCCTTCACTACGAAGAGTCTAACGGAGTTGCTCAATGAAGACGGGTTGCCACGGGAAGAGACCGGGACAGGCTGATGAGACAAGGTCGGGGTAGAGAACCGAGACAAGGTCACCGAGTATCTCATCGGGATGGACTACTCCGCGCTCCCAGAAATCGTTACCACCCGATGGCGTAGAGCGGCGCATAAGATGATAGACGCGACCGGTCTGATAGGAACGGAACATCCTATGTTGCTTGTCAACCAATGCCAACTCCTTCAAAGAGCGGACAGTAACACCAATCCAGACATCGGCATCGGCAAAATCCACCATCGCCTGCTCTAATGTCAGAGGTATGCTGCCATCATGCTCCATATCCTCATACCGGTACGAAGCACCCGCATCACGGAACAGCCTGCCCATAAACGTGTTACCCGCCGGCACATACCACGTGCCGCGAAAGTCCTGTCCGCTCATGATGGAAGGCTTGTTTTCGATTCCAACTGTTTTCACCTGTTCGCATAGTTGTTCATATCGAGTGGCAACAGAATTGAAAACACTGTCGGCAAGAGCCTCTTTGTCAAGAAAAGCGCCAACGAGGCGAATCCATTCGGCACGCGCCAAGGGATGCTGCTCCATCCACTCGTTGATATAAAGGACGGGTACTCCAAGTTTGACGAGTTGGGCGGAAGTGGCATCACCATGCGCATAAGTGGACACGAACATCATATCAGAATGTGCAAGGACTATACGCTCAACGTTAGGGGTCATTGCATCGCCGAGATTAAGGATGTGGGGGTTGTTGTCCAAGTCGCAATAGGCTAATTCGGGGCTGCACATACCGATAACAGACGACAGACCGTCAATGGCATCCAAGAAACCCAAATGAGTGCAAGAGGTGAGACCGATACGCTCAAGAGGCACCTGCACGACTGTTTTGCCTTGCATACGCTTCATCTCCTTTGAGTCGGAAGTGTCGCGAGTGAGATAGTAACGCTGCATTTCGTTACCTTTGTCCCACGGCGAATAGAGAACTGCGACACGATAGCGCGCAGAATCGTAGAGGGCGAAACCTGATGCATAACGATTGTTTTCACGCACAACAATATTGGCAGACTGCCAAGAGCAGCCTGCCAATAAGATGAGCGAAACAACAATCAAGACGAACTTGTATTGCGATTTCATTATTGTCTGTTATTTAAGAACACCGAGTCGTTTGCCAATCTTAACGAAAGCAGCGACACCCTTGTCCAGCTGTTCGCGTGTATGGGCGGCTGAGAGCTGAACACGGATACGGGCCTGACCTTGCGGAACGACAGGATAGTAGAAACCTGTAACGTAGATACCTTCCTCTTGCAGAGCTGCGGCAAACTCCTGACTGAGACGTGCGTCATACAGCATCACGGCGCAGATAGCCGACTGGGTGGGCTTGATGTCGAAGCCTGCAGCGGTCATCTTCTCCACGAAGTAGTTCGTGTTGTCGTGCAAGGTGTCTTGCAGTTTGTTATCGCGGGTGAGCAGCTCGAACGTCTTCAGGGCGGCAGCGGCTACCATTGGAGGTATGGAGTTCGAGAACAGATAAGGACGGCTGCGTTGGCGAAGAAGGTCGATTATCTCTTTCTTACCGGTCGTGAAACCGCCTACCGAACCGCCGAAAGCTTTGCCTAACGTACCGGTCAGCACCTCTATCTTGCCGCGCAGGTTGTACTGCTCGGTCACGCCGTGACCGGTCTTGCCCACAACGCCTGCCGAGTGGCTCTCGTCCACCATTACCATTGCGTTGTACTTCTTGGCAAGTTCATAAATCTTGTCAAGCGGGCATACATTGCCGTCCATTGAGAACACACCGTCGGTAGCGATGATGCGGAAACGCTGTGCCTGTGCGGCTTGCAACTGTTTCTCAAGGTCTTCCATGTCGCCGTTGGCGTAGCGGTAACGGACTGCTTTGCACAGACGTACGCCGTCTATAATTGATGCGTGGTTCAGAGCGTCCGAGATGATAGCGTCTTCCGCTGTGAACAACGGCTCAAACAGACCGCCGTTGGCATCGAAGCAAGCGGCATAAAGAATAGTGTCTTCCGTTCCGAAGAAGTCCGATATGGCTTTCTCCAGCATCTTGTGCGTATCTTGCGTACCGCAGATGAAGCGCACTGATGCCATACCGTAGCCGCGCTCGTCCATACGTTTCTTGGCAGCCTCAATCAGCTCTTTGTTGTCCGCCAGACCGAGGTAGTTGTTGGCGCAGAAATTGATGACATCCACGGGACCGTTCTCACCTTTGACTTGGATGGCTGACGACTGGGGCGTGATGATTACGCGCTCGTTCTTGTACAAACCGTCATCTTTGATTTGTTGCAGAGTAGCCTGCAAATGCTTCTGAAAATCTTGATACATAATCGTATATTTTTATGGTTCGGTATTATTTCTCATCTTTTTGCGTGGCAAAGTTACGGCAATTCTCTCTTCCGCGCAACTATTTTTGTGTTTTTTCTGATACTTTGTGTCGCTTTTGTCTCGTTGGGGCTGTTTGTCTTCATTTCTGAAACTTCCCGACCTTCTTGTAGGCAACGCGCAGCAACCAGTCCGGCGTATGCCGCAGCAGCGGTGTCGCGAGCCAGTTCAGCAAGCCCGGAGTGTCCGCCTTCCTGCCTTTGAACAAGTCTTTCAACGCGCGGCGAACCAGTTTCTCCGGCGGTATGCTGACGGTCAATGCCACCGCTAATCTGCGCAGACGCGGCGACAAACCGAACAATCCCGTATCCACCGCACCGGGAGCCATCACGGTCACTTGCACGCCCTTCGGACGAAGTTCGTAGTACAGCGACTTGGAGAAATTGTAGATAAACGCTTTGGTCGCATTGTAGGTCTGGATGCCCGGCATAGCCATCCACGCGGACATGGAGGACATATTGAGTATATATCCGCTGCCCCGTTGTGCCATCTGCTCGCCGTAAAGGCGGCATATCTTGGCTACGGTCACCACGTGCAGGTTGAGCATCAACTCGATGCGTGCCATCGCTGTCTCTACGTAAGGATTGAAGAAGAACACTCCCGCGTCGTTAATGACTATATCCGGCTTGATGCCTGCCGACTCGGTATAGGCATACAGTTCTTCGGCGGAGTCTGCCTTGCCCAAGTCCGCGTAATGGGCGGTGGCGGAAACGCCGTACTGTGTCATAATCTCTTGTGCGGTCTGTTCCAGTTCTGCCTGTTGATTGCTCACCAGCAGCAGGTCGCAACCGTAGTCGCTTGCCAACTGGCGGGCATATTCCTTCCCTATCCCGCTGGATGCTCCCGTTACTAATGCTAACATATCTTTCTGTTAATTTGCCATACCTCTCTTCCCCGTAGCCGATGCCACACATATCGCCCCAATGACGCCGCAAAGATACATCCTTTTTCTCATCCCCGCAAAACCAATTCCTTTTCCTTACCTCCTGCTTACCTCTCCCGCAAAACCGCCTCGTTTCTCCCCGACATTTCCCTATCTATTCCATAGGTCGCCCAAAGGTCACCCATAGGTCACCCATAGGTCGCCCATAGGTCACCCATAAGTCACACATAGGTCATCCATAGGTCAAAGCAACTCTCACGGTACTCTCACAATACTCTCCTGCCGATGTCACCATACTTTCTTCCCGACCCTCCCCATGCCTGTATGACTAAAATAGCGACTATAAAAATTGTTGTGCATTTTTGTTTGCGGATTTGAGAGGTTTGCCGTACTTTTGTCCCCCGATTTGATATGCAACTAATCTTTTAACTTTTGCAGTATGGAAACCAGTCCTTTCAAAGTGTTCGCAGGTAGCAAGGGAGAGGCTATTGCGCAACGAGTGTGTGATTTACTTCATTGTCAGTTGGGGAAGATTCGGATTGACCGTTTCTCTGACGGCGAGTTTGCGCCGAGTTTTGACGAGTCGGTGCGCGGACAGTCCGTCTATCTGGTACAGACCACGTCACCCTCATCCGACAACCTCATGGAGTTGCTTCTTATGATTGACGCTGCCAAGCGGGCAAGTGCCTACAAAGTGATAGCTGTCATCCCTTATTTCGGATGGGCACGGCAGGACCGTAAGGACAAACCCCGCGTAAGTATCGGTGCCAAACTCGTAGCCAATATGATTCAGACGGCAGGTGCCGACCGTGTCATTACTGTGGACCTCCACGCCGACCAGATTCAGGGCTTCTTCGACATTCCTGTGGACCACCTCTATGGTGCCAACACGCTGGCTTCTTATATTGAGTCGCTTCACCTTAAGGACCTCATCGTTGCCAGTCCCGATGTAGGTGGCACCAAGCGGGCTGCCGCTTTCTGCAAAAAGATGCATGTCCTCACCGACAAAGAGGTGCCGATGGTCATCTGCTACAAGCACCGTCCCGATTTCAACAAAGTGAGCGAGATGCGCGTCTTGGGAGATGTCAAGGACAAAGACGTGGTCATTGTGGACGATATGTCCGACACGGCGGGAACACTCTGCAAAGCAGCCGAGGTAATGAAAGAGAACGGTGCACGCACTGTACGTGCTGCTGTGGCACACGGCATTATGTCAGGTCCGGCATGCCAGCGCATAATGGATAGCGAACTGGAAGAACTCATCTTCACGGATACCATTCCGTTTGACACTGCACGTTGTCCCAAAGTGAAGATTGTTAGCGTGGCAGACCCCATTGCACAGACTATTCTCGCTATTCAGCAGCACCGCTCGGTCAGCGAACTCAACATCAAGTAACTCTGACTTTGCTTATGAGGTATCGTTTTCTGCCGTTCTGCCTGATTTTCCTGATGAGTTGGGGAGTCGCCTGCACCAAGAAGAACGTCCCTTCGGTTACGCGACCCGATTTCTCTGCCGATAGTGCCTACGCTTTTGTGGCTCGACAAGTTCAAATGGGACCACGTGTCCCGGGTACCACTGCACACGATGAGTGTGCCATATACCTCATTCAGACGCTCGAAAGAATGGGCGCAAGCGTGGAGCAACAAAGGGGCATGATGACTAACTACGAAGGAAAAGACCTGCCTGTCCGCAACATAATAGCACATTTCGGTAGCCGGGACCTCAATAACCGCATACTCCTCGCAGCACACTACGACACAAGACCATGGAGCGATGAAGAAAGCGAATACGAACGCCGATTCCTCCCCATTGACGGTGCCAATGACGGAGCAAGCGGAGTCGGAGTCCTGCTCGAAGTGGCAAGACAACTCGGCATTCAACAACACGACACTGCAGCCAACATCCGGGGAATAGACATCATCTTCTTCGACTGCGAAGACTATGGCACACCTTCCTTCTACACCGGACAGGAACGACAAGACACGTGGTGCCTCGGTTCGCAATTATGGACAGATCTGCTCAAATACAGACGAGAAACATACCAGTTCGGTATCCTTCTCGATATGGTGGGAGCACCGGACGCCACTTTCCCTAAAGAATACTACTCCGTACAGTATGCTCACAACTATGTCGAACTCATCTGGAAAACTGCACAACAATTAGGTTATAGCCACTTATTCGTGCAACAAAAAGAGTACCCCATCGTCGATGACCACTACTACATCAATACACTTGCCAATATACCATGCGTCGACATCATACACTACAACAGAAACACCGATACAGGATTCCCATTCTGGTGGCACACACAGCAAGACAATATGCAACACATAGCCGTCTCTACACTGCAGGCGGTCGGCGAAGTGGTAATGAAAGTGATTGAATAACATCGTGAATATGCTCGAAATACGAAACCTCCATGCCTCCATCGAAGGCAAAGAAATACTGCAAGGCATCAATCTGACTATCCGTGAGGGTGAGATACACGCCATCATGGGCCCCAATGGTGCCGGCAAATCAACACTCGGAGCTGTACTCGCAGGACACCCGTCTTACCTTGTAACACAAGGTTCCGTCACCTTCCGAGGCAAAGACCTTCTCAATATGCCCCCCGAACAGCGCGCAAGAGAAGGACTCTTCCTCTCGTTCCAGTACCCTGTGGAGATTCCCGGAGTGAGTATGGTCAATTTCCTCCGTACCGCTGTCAACGACAAACGCAAGTACGAAGGCAGCACACCGCTCTCCGCTACCCAGTTCCTCAAAGAGATGAGGGAAAAAAAGCAGTTGCTCGAAATGGCGGACAAACTCAACAACCGCTCCGTCAACGAAGGATTCTCCGGCGGAGAGAAAAAGAAAAACGAGATTTTTCAGATGGCGATGCTACAACCGGCATTGGCTATATTGGACGAGATAGATTCAGGTTTGGATATAGATGCTTTGAGAGTGGTAGCCAATGGCGTTAATGCTTGCCACACGAAAGACAACGCGTGCCTGCTGATAACTCATTACCAGCGACTATTGGACTATATCGTGCCTGACTACGTGCATGTGCTTGCCAACGGACGGATAATAAAAACGGGCGGCAAAGAGTTGGCACACGAACTCGAAGAAAGGGGTTACGAATGGTTGTAAGAGGCACATACCAAGATGTCTTTCTGTGTGAAGGGGATATGCAGTTGGTTTATGACCAAGAGGCGGGTTCAATAGTGCGGCTGTTCTTCTTTGCCATTGACGCGGGGGACAGAGAAATGCATATCAACGTTGAATGCAACCAGATTGGAACGGGCTGCAAGACAGAGATTTACACGTTGGCATACTTGGGAGGCAAGAGCAAATGCGAGTTTGCGGCACATATAAATCATAAGGTGGGTGGTGGTGAGTCAAAACAGATCAGCCGGTTCGTACTTAAAGATAATGCTACAGGATTCTATGACGGTCAGGTCATCCTTGCATCAAATGCACAACGGGTGGATGCCCTACAGAATAACCGCAACCTGCTGCTGAGCGACAACGCGCAGATGCGCATTCGTCCGACACTGGAGATTTATGCAGACGATGTGAAAGCGTCACACGGAACATCTACAGGACAGCTCAACGAAGAAGCCATATTGTATATGCGCCAGAGAGGTATCTCACGTGAGCAGGCGGAAAAGATGCTTGTGGAAGCATTTATGGCAGAATGCATCACTCCGTTGGGCAACGAAAAACGGCAGGAGGATATTTTGCGGATGATACGCTCATAAGGGGAACTTTATTTTTTTATCCGCCCTTGTTTTTGCGATTTTTTAACTAATTTTTGTGATTTTACCTGACACGATGAATAGCCATATCCAAAAGGGCTGTCAGGCTGCGGCGTGCAGGCGAGTCGTGAAAAGCAGAATTGAGAGCCGTCAGAGCCTCATCACGATAATAAGCCATCCGGCGATAAGCGTAAGTGATGCCTTCATAACGCATTACAAAATTTCGGATTGTTTCCTCTCCTACTCTGTCAATAGGCTGTTCAGCCAAGAGCCGGATAGCGTCCGCCTCTTCTTTGGGTGCCCGTTCAAGAGAGATGAGCAAAGGCAAAGTCACATTGCCCGAACGGAGGTCATTCATGGTAGGTTTGTCAATCTGCTCGCTGTCCGAATAGTCAAGCACATCGTCTTTAATCTGAAAACACATACCTAAATTCCATCCGAATGTTTTGAGGGACTTGACCTGTTTCGGGCTGGCTGCGGAAGATTCGGCACCAGCCTCCATACAAGCAGCGAAAAGGCTGGCAGTCTTGCCACTGATGATGTGGTAATAATCGTCTTCAGAAATCCACATGGAGCGATTGATGTGCAACTGGCTGATTTCGCCGTCTGCCAACTGGGTACCCAAATGAGCGATAATCTGCCAGATACGCACACTGCGCAATTCGCCTATTATTTCAATGACCCGCGAAAGCATATAATCGCCGGTAAGGACTGCAGCCTTGTTGGTCCATCGTTGATAGACAGAGGGTTGGTTGTGTCGGACAGGCGACTGGTCCACGACATCATCGTGTACCAAACTGGCATTATGAAGGAACTCAAGAGCCAATGCGGTCTGACATGTCTTATCGCTGACACCATGGCAAATAGCAGCTGACAATAGAACCAACTGCATACGCAACTGCTTGCCGTGAGCGGACAGAATATATGCCAACACCTCACTGAATACACCTTTAGGCCTCTGAATCTCAGCTTCTAACAGTCGGCGTACTTCTGCTAATTCTGCTGCAATAGGCTGATGTATCTCTTCTATGGACATAATTTTCTCTTAAAAAACTCTGAAAAAGCGGGCAAAGGTAATGACTTTTCATAATATACACAAAACAGAAATGCTGCCATTTTGGCAGTCAAGTTGATTTGGCACAAAGTTTGTCTTTATTGTGACAGAAAAATGTGCATAACAATCGATTCAGTGAGTTGCAGGCACAAAGAAATACAGAAATTTTTAATATAGAAAGGATAGAACAATGAGTAAAATTATCGGAATCGACCTTGGAACAACCAATTCCTGCGTCGCAGTAATGGAAGGCGGTAAGCCGCAAGTAATCACCAACAGCGAGGGTAAACGCACTACCCCGTCGGTAGTAGGTTTTGTCGAGGGGGGAGAGCGCAAAGTGGGGGATCCCGCAAAACGCCAGGCCATAACCAATCCTCTGAAGACAGTGAATTCAATCAAGCGTTTTATGGGCGAACCATACGACCGTTTGAACAACGAGATTGCACGCGTACCATATAAAGTAGTACGAGGCGACAACAACACTGCCCGTGTGGATATAGACGGCCGTTTGTACACCCCGCAAGAAATCAGTGCCATCATTCTGCAAAAGATGAAGAAGACAGCCGAAGACTACCTTGGCACAGAGGTGACGGATGCAGTTATAACCGTTCCCGCATACTTTTCAGACAGCCAGCGCCAAGCCACCAAAGAGGCAGGCGAGATAGCAGGATTGCATGTGCAGCGTATCGTCAACGAGCCTACAGCAGCAGCTTTGGCATTCGGACTTGACAAGTTCAAGAAAGATATGAAGATAGTGGTGTTCGACTGCGGTGGCGGTACCCACGATGTCAGCGTCTTGGATATGGGCGACGGCGTATTTGAAGTGAAAGCCACCGATGGCGATACCCACCTCGGCGGAGATGACTTCGACCACCGTATCATCGACTGGCTCGTGGACGAGTTCAAGAAAGACAATGCCGGTGCCGACTTGAGCAAAGATCCGATGGCTATGCAACGACTCAAAGAGGCTGCCGAGAAAGCCAAAATCGAACTTTCTAACACCACTTCTACTGAAATCAATTTGCCGTATATTATGCCCGTGGACGGTGTACCATGCCACTTGGTAAAGACGCTGACCCGCGCTAAATTTGAGCAACTGATTGACGACCTTGTACAACGCACCATTGCTCCATGCCGCACGGCTTTGCAGCACGCCGGGTACAGTACCTCGGAGATTGACGAGATTTTGTTAGTGGGCGGTTCAACCCGTATTCCGGCTATCCAGGCAGCTGTTGAGAAGTTCTTCGGCAAAGCCCCCAACAAGTCGGTCAATCCCGATGAGGTAGTGGCCATCGGTGCCGCTATACAAGGTGGTATCTTGGCGCACGATGAAGGTCTGAAAGACGTAGTTCTGGTCGATGTTACCCCGTTGAGCCTCGGTATCGAAACCATGGGCGGCGTGATGACCCGTATGATTGAAGCCAATACTATCATCCCTGCCAATAAGTCGGAAATCTTCTCCACCGCAGTGGACAACCAGCCGTCCGTAGAGATTAAGGTGCTGCAAGGCGAACGCCCCATGGCAGCGCAGAACAAGCAAATCGGTATCTTCCACTTGGACGGTATTATGCCCGCTCGCCGTGGCGAACCGCAGATTGAAGTAACATTCGATATTGATGCCAACGGTATATTGAGCGTATCCGCCAAGGATAAAGCTACCGGCAAAGAGCAATCAGTTCGCATTGAGGCATCGAGCGGTCTGTCGGACGAAGAGATCAAACGAATGAAAGCCGAAGCCGAAGCCAATGCCGAAGCCGACAAGAAAGAGAAAGAACGCGTAGATAAACTGAACAAAGCAGATGCGGCTATCTTCCAGACAGAAAAACAGTTGCAAGAACTTGGGGACAAGATACCGGCAGACAAGAAAGCACCTATTGAGGCGGCTCTCAAGAATCTCAAAGAGGCTTATGAGAAGAAGGACGCGGACGCTTGCGAACGCTACAACAACGAACTTATGACCGCTTTCCAAGCAGCCAGCGCGGAGATGTACAACCAGTCGGGCGGGCAGCAAAGCGGTACACAAGGCGGCAATCCATTCGGTCAGAACGGACCTTTCGGACAAAACGGACCATTCGGCGGTCAACAAGGCGGTTCGCAGAACGACAGCAACAATAATAACGGACCGCAGGATGTGGACTTTGAGGAAGTAAAGTAAGAAACTTTACAGATAACAGAAGAGGAGAGTGTGTCGATTGGCACACTCTCTTTTTTTTGTTAGCCACCTGCGTCCACGGATTGGATAAAAAATGAAGGGTACAGATGATAAAAATGATTTGTGTGTTATATGTAAATCATTTATCTTTGCGCGCTTTTTTGCGTAAAGAGACAGGAATTATTCCCATAAATTATGGAATTATTGCTGTCCGATAAAACTCAAACGGGTAATACTAAAAATGATAAAAAATGAATAGAATTTATGTAGTGATTGCTACGATGTTGCTTGGTACAGTCATCGCGGCAGCCCAGGATGATCACATTGCAGACGGGCTGAGATCGATAGCCGCGATTGCAGGTGAGACAAAGACAATGGAAGACAGCGTCAGTGCAGATGCTCTTGTTATGGATGTGCCGTTGTGGAAGCAGAAGTTGTACTATGGCTATTACTTCGACATCTATTATCACCAAGACTCAAAAACCGACAAGAAAGAGAATGGCTGGTCGATAGCCGTGACACCTGAAATCGGTTGGAGATTGAAAGAACGCATGTATATAGGCTTGCGTCTGGGCGGTACGTATCAAGATACGTATAGCACCTATACGTATGAGAAGCTTGACGGCACCAAGTATAATGAGGACCTGCGTGTGATGTACGGTTCGTGGGATGTAACGCCGTACATGCGCTATCGTTTGAAGACACTGTTCCACGACAAGGTGGGTATCTGGTTGGAGGGACACCTATATGCGGGAATGGAATTCCCACGCGTAATGGATGGTACAGTCAAAGGGACTGACTACGAAGGATTGAGGCACAATGTGACCTATGGCGCGCAGTTGTCGCCGGTCATTACCTATCAGTTCAACAAAAAAAGTACATTTCAGATATTTTTTTCCATCATGAGTCTCGGATATAGCGGAACGACCCGTTTCTACGAAGACCCGTCGACAGGCAACCGCCACAATGAGTTCAGCAACGATGTCATCCTTTTTTCAGGCAAACTGAAGAATATGATTGCCAACCAGTTCACCCCCGGTCTGTACGGTCTGAAATTTGGTGTACAGAAGAGTTTTTAGTCATTTAAAAGTTGAAAGAAGTATTATAGTTTACAGTAGAAAGAGATATGAAATTTACAAAGATTATTTATGGTTTAACGGTATGCGCCGTGGCGGGTCTTGCCGGTTGTGACAAGATGCCTGAAGAGCAGCATACGAGTTATGAAACATACACTCTGACTCGTCAGACCGTTACGGTTCCTATGACATGGAGTGCCACTATCAAGGGCACGGAAGATGTGTCCATTGTGGCACGTCGGACGGAAACACTGAGTGCAATCAAAGTCAAAGACGGTCAGCGTGTACGGCAGGGCGATGTACTCTTCCTATTGGACAGTCACAAGGCGCAGAATGTTCTGACTCACGCACAAGCAGACCTGTTGTCCGCCATAGCCGACCGCGACAATGCCAAGTTGGAGGCGGAAAGCAACAAAGAGTTGGCAGCCAAAGGCATAGTGAGCGATTATCTGCTCCGCGTGAGCGAGAACGCCTTGCAGTCCGCAGAAGCCAGAGTCGCGCAGGCGCAGGCGGCAGTGAAAGACGCAGAACTGGATTTGAGTTATTGCACAATAACGAGTCCGGTGAACGGTCTGGTGGGAGATATATATCCCCACGTCGGCGACGTGATTGCCGAAGGCACAGTGCTTACACATGTGGCAGGTGTGAGCGAGATGGAAGCCGGTTTCTCGCTGACGGAGAGCCAGATTCACGCGATGACAAAAGAACTTGGCGATTTGGAGCAAGTGATACGAATTGCCCCGCCAATGATGTTCCGCTTCAAAGACGGCAGCGAATACAGCCGTAAAGGGCGCATTACCTCGCTGTCAGGCATGGTTGACAGAAAGACCGGCAGCGTGACGTGCTATGTGACATTCCCCAACCCCGACGGCGAACTGTTCTCCGGCATGCAAGGCACGGTGGTGATGCCTGTTGAATGGGAAGATGTGATGCTTATCCCTCTCACTTCAATCGTGCGTATCCAGGACAAGGCACTTGTCTATAGAGTGGGCAAAGACAGCCTTGCCACGGGTGTGATTGTGCAAGTGGAGGAGTTGGGTGACGGCAAGAACGCAGTCGTTCTCTCCGGAGCTGAAGCAGGCGAGACGATTGTTGCGAAAGGAGCCGCCAATGTACATGAAAAAGACCGCGTAATCTGGTAACCTATGAGCAAAGGGAATATATTTGTAGATAGAAAGGTGACGGCGGTATGTATATCGCTGCTGATAGCCTTGATAGGCTTCATCTGCCTCAAGACCCTGCCTATAGAGCAATATCCTGACATTGCGCCTCCGACGGTGGCTGTCACCACCTCCTACTCCGGAGCGGACGCCAACACGGTGATGAAGTCCGTTGTGATGCCGATAGAGGAAGCAGTGAACGGAGTTGAGGACATGACATATATCACCTCCGAAGCGAGTGCCACCGGCGAAGTGAACATCAATGTCTATTTCAAGCAAGGCACCGACCCGGACATGGCGGCAGTGAACGTCCAGAACCGTGTTTCGGCAGCATTAGGGCTGTTGCCGCAGGAGGTGACACGCGTCGGCGTGAAAGTGGAGAAAAGGCAGAACAATATCTTGCAGATTGCCGCATTGGTGAGCCGTGACGGTAAGTTTGACGAAGATTTCATAGCCAACTATATTGACATCAACATCAAACCGCGTCTGCTGCGAATCACCGGCGTGGGCGCGGTGCAGAACTTAGGCAACACCTACAGCCTGCGTATATGGATGAAGCCGGATGTGATGGCGCAGTACGGAGTGTCGCCACAGGATGTGTTCGCAGTAATAGGCCAGCAGAATATGGTGGCGGCGGCAGGAGCGTTGGGCGAACAGAGCGCCAACACCTATCAATACAACCTCGAATACAAAGGACGGTTGCAAAGTATTGAAGAGTTTGAAGATATAGTTGTCAAGACCGAAAAAGGCAACGTTCTGCATCTGCGTGACATAGCGGATGTGGAGTTTGGCGCGCTCAGTTACAGTTTCTCCTCGCGCATAGACAGCAAGCCCGGTGTGGCGTTTATCATCAACCAGGCTCCCGGGGCAAACGCCACACAGGTCAATGCCGCCATCAACAGCATGTATGATGAGGTGAAAAAGACCATGCCGGCGGGATTGGAGTTCACAGTCCTGCAGACAAGTGACGATTTTCTCTATGCCGCCATGCACAATGTGGTGGAGACACTCATCATCGCCATACTGCTCGTCATCTTGGTTGTGTATTTCTTCCTGCAGAACTTCAAGGCGACAGTCATTCCGAGTATCAGTATTGTAGTGTCGCTGTTAGGCACGTTTGCTATTGTGAAGGTGGCAGGATTCTCGCTCAATATCCTTACACTCTTTGCCCTTGTGCTTGCCATAGGCACTGTCGTAGATGACGCCATTGTGGTGGTTGAGGCAGTGATGGCGAAGATGGAATCGGGCTATACGTCTGCTTACAAGGCGACCAAAGACGCTATGAGCGAGGTGACTGTGGCGGTCATCAGTTGTACGCTTGTCTTTATGGCGGTGTTTATCCCTGTGACTTTTATGCCCGGCACAAGCGGCACGTTCTTCACACAGTTCGGTATCACTATTGCCAGTTCGGTGGGTTTGAGCTGTCTGTCTGCACTCACTCTGTGTCCGGCATTGACGGCACTTATGTTCCGGCCCAAGAAGGAAACGGAAAAAGGCAAACAGCATAAAGGACTCAACTACTGGGTAAAACAAGCATACGAAACCAGTTACAACGCTATTCTCAACAAATACAAGGGTGCGGTAACGAAATACCTCAAACGCCCAAACTGGTCGTGGTTGTTGCTGTTGGCGGCTGCCGTCATGATGATTGTGTCGATGCGTAATCTGCCTGCCGGCTTGGTGCCGCAAGAGGATCAAGGCGTTATCCTTGTTGACGTTACAGCTCCTGCCGGCTCACCATTAGGCGAAACGGACAAGATAATGGCGCAAGTGGAAGAGCGTGTGCTGAAAATAGAGGAAGTGGAGAGTTATGCCAAGATTTCCGGATTCGGTCTTGTTTCAGGTACGGGCGTGAGTTACGGCACGCTGATCGTGCGTCTCAAGCCGTGGAACGAGCGCGACGGCTTGGAACATTACATTGACATGGTGATGTACAAACTATACCTCAACTGCGAGGACATCAAGGACGCCCAGGTCTTCCCGTTCCAGATGCCGCAGATACCGGGATATGGCAACAGCAACGCCATTGACCTGCAGATGGAGGACTTGCAGGGCGGCGATATGTCAAAGTTCAATGAGGTGGTCAACACTTTCCTTGCAGAACTCAACCAGCGCAAAGAGATACAGATGGCGATGTCGCTCTACAGCGAGTCGTTCCCCAAGTACAAGGTGGATGTCAATGTCACACAATGCGACCGCGCAGGCATATCGCCGGACGAGGTGCTTAACACATTAGGCGCGTACTGCGGAAGCGCATATATAAGCAATTTCAACCAGTATGGCAAGGTCTATCGCGTAATGGCAGGTGCTGCGCCTGAATATAGGCTCAACCCGAACTCGCTTAACAATATCTTTGTGCGCGTGGGAGAGGAGATGGCACCTATATCACAATTTGTGACACTTACCCCCGCAGTAGGAGCCGCATCACAAAAACGGTTTAACCTGTATCAGAGTATAGCCTGCTCCGTGCAACCGAACAACGGCTTCAGCTCCGGCGATGCGCAGCGGGCGATAGCGGAAGTGGCAGCCAAGTCGCTGCCTGCCGGATATACGTATGAATACGGCGGTATGAGCCGCGAGTTGGAGACAAACAGCAAATCCAATCTCACCGGACTGATTTACCTCATCTGCGTGCTGCTGATTTATATGATTCTGGCATCGCTGTATGAGTCGTTCTTTGTACCGTGGGCGGTATTGCTGTCCGTTCCGTTTGGTCTGATGGGGTCTTTCGCGTTCTCATGGCTGTGCGGACAAGAGAACAATATCTACCTGCAAACAGGTGTCATTATGCTTATTGGTCTGCTTGCCAAGACTGCAATTCTTATAACCGAGTTCGCCGTTGAGAAACGCAAGCAGGGAATGGGTATTGAAGAAGCGGCATTCAGAGCCTGCGAGGACCGTCTGCGACCGATACTGATGACCGTGGTGACGATGATTGCCGGTATGATTCCGCTTATCGTGGAAGGCGGAGCGGGAGCAAACGGCAACCGCGCACTGGCTATCGGCGTGACCGGCGGTATGGCTGTGGGTACGCTCGCACTCGTGTTCGTAGTGCCGGCGTTCTTTATAATCTTCCAACGGCTGCATGAACGCTTCCATGGAACAGAAGAAGTGAAAAGTGAAAAAGAAGAAACGGAAAGCGGAAAGGAGGGACAAGAATGAGACACAGTATAATTATATGCACAATATGCGCATTAACATTATCAAGTTGCGCCATATTCAAAAAATACACTCCGAAACAGCAACCCAAGCAAGACACATTCATCTCTTCGGTCAGCGAGGCGGACTGGCAGACATACATTACCGACCCTGTCTTGCGCGGGCATATCAACACCGCATTGGCGAACAATGTCGATATGCGCAGCCGCAAATTAGCTATCGAGCAGGCGGACGCAAGGCTTCGTGCCGCCAAACTCGGTTTCCTGCCCACCCTCGCCATCTCTACGGCAACTGTCGGCGTTTCCGGCACAGTGACACCGGGTTCGGGAGCATCAGGAGCAACACTCTCTTACCAAGTGCCGCTTGCACTTAACTGGGGAGGGGAAGGCTTGGGAACACTAACCAACCGCAAACGGCAGGCTGCGTGTCTGCGCGACCAAGCCGAGGACAATCTGGCGGCGGAGCATGCCAATCTTGTTGCAACTATAGCACGGGCATACACGCAACTGCAGATGCTGGACTATCAGGCGGCTATCATCGACAGTACCGAACAACTCTGGCAGCGGGTATTAGAAACGCAGCGGATACTTGTCAAGAACGGCAAGGCGTATTCGCCGTCAGTCGGGCAGATGGAGACATCGCTCATCAATGTGCAGATACAGCGCGAGCAACTCAAGCAACAGACCTACCAATTGGAACTTGTCATCTGTCTGCTTATGAACGAAGAGCCGCATGAGATAGCCCGTTCCGCGTGGCATGCAGAAGTAGAAGATATTTCTGAAAACTCCATGTTTGCCACACCCAACTCGTTATTCCCCATACCGGCTTCCCAACTGAGCAACCGTGCAGATGTGCGTGCTGCGGAACGAAATGTCGCAGCGGCTTTCTATCAGACTAATATGGCAAAAGCCGCTTTCTGTCCGGCATTATCATTGTCAGGACTAATTGGTTGGACAAATAACGGAGGCATTGTCGCCAATCCCGGGCAACTGCTTATGAACGCCGTACTCGGTCTTGCGCAACCCATCTTCACCGGTGGCAAACTCAAAGCCAACCTCACTATCGCCAAACTCGAACAGGAGGAGGCTGCCAACAGGTATGTTCAAACGATGTTGCGCGCAGGTAATGAGGTCAATGATGCCATCTTCCGCTGTAAAAGCGCGCAAGAGCGGGATGTACTCTATAGTCGCATGCTTGAGGTGCAAAAAGAGGCGTATGACGGGACACGTGAATTGATGAACAAAGGGAAAGCATCGTATATAGAGGTGCTTACAGCACAAGAGGCATATCTGAACGCACAACTTGCCGATGCTACCAACCGGTATAACGCTATAATCAGTCTTATTGACCTATACATATCCCTCGGCGGCGGAACGAAGTAAGTCGGAAGCAGAATGATTACGTTGTTCAGACATATACCATTATGTCTGTATGACCCGCAAAATTAGTGCGCTGACCAAACACAATATAAGGAATTTATCAACCAACAACCGATTGGAATGATTAAAAATGCATTCATTTAATTCCTCCAACGGGTATATTTTAACCAAAACCAAATCAAACAAGCGTATGAAAAACAAGTATCTTCTGACAGGCATGATGCTTCTGCTCAGTCTGTCCATGTCCGCCCAGCAAAGCGGCACGTGCGGTGCCAACCTGCAGTGGACGTTGGAAAACGGCACGCTCACCATCTCAGGAACGGGGGCGATGGACTACCGCGGCGATGCGCCGTGGAAGCCATATCAGGAATCCATCAAAACCGTCATCATCGGCACAGGCGTGGAATCCGTCAGTGATTACGCATTCCACAGTTACCCCGATCTGACATCCGTCACCATTTCCTCCACAGTGAAAAGCATCGGGTATGTGGCTTTCTCCGGATGTACCAGTCTGAAATCCGTCACTATCGAAGACACTGAAAACGCGACCGTCATTGGCAACAGCGCATTCAGCGGCTGCAACAACCTGACTTCCCTCACTATCGGCAACGGCGTGAAGACTATCGAGCAAAAGGCTTTCTCAAAATGCTCAAGCCTGCCTTCAGTCATCCTTCCCGAGAGCGTGACAAGCATCGGACAAGAGGCTTTCTCCAACTGCACAAGCCTGACAGCCATTGATATTCCGAACAGCGTGAGAAGCATCGAGGCAAGCACATTCAATTATTGTACCGCATTGACCAAAGTGACCATCGGCACTGGCGTAACCACCATCGGTGATTATGCTTTCTACAACTGCACCGATCTGACCTCCGTCACCATTCCCTCCAATGTGAAAAGTATCGGGTATGTGGCTTTCTCCGGATGTACCAGTCTGAAATCCGTCACTATCGAAGACACTGAAAACGCGACCGTCATTGGCATCAGCGCATTCCACGGTTGCAACAACCTGACTTCCCTCACCATCGGCAACGGCGTGAAGACTATCGAGCAAAAGGCTTTCTCCGGATGCTCTAGCCTGCCTTCCGTAACCATTCCCGAAAGCGTGACAAGCATCGGACAAGAGGCTTTCACCAACTGCACAAGCCTGACAGCCATTGATATTCCGAACAGCGTGAGAAGCATCGAGGCAAGCACATTCAATTATTGTACCGCATTG